>JAPLDY010000260.1 GCA_026391595.1 Bacteroidia bacterium | reverse complement strand
TCGCCACTTCGCACGCTCACGGGGCAAATACCGCGCCATAAACAGCTCGCCCACCGGGACAGCTTCCCGGCTAAAGCACCTGGACAACTGACCGGATGGGCTGCGCTTTTAACGCAAACTACTTATACACGCTGGCCGTTAGGCAAAATTTGTGGCCACAATTAACAACTGAATAAAATTGAAGATAACGGTTGCTTATTATTCAAAAACTGGTAATACCAAGACTATTGCAGATAGCATTGCAAGAGTTCTTGGATGCGATTCAATTCCAATAAACATTATGAAACATGGAAGAAAAACAAAACAAGAACTTGACCAGGAAAAACAATTATTTCAAAATGCTATCAATAAATGCAACCAATCTGATTTAGTATTCATTGGGACACCAACAGAATTCAGAAAACCACACAGTAAAATTATCGATCTGATTAACAACTTGACCATCAAAAAAGCAGCTATTTTTTGTACCTACTATGGTATGCTTGGCGCTACTTTTTATGATCTGGAATCGCTCCTATTGCAAAAAAGCATTTCCATAATTAATAAACACAACTTCCTTGTTGGTACAGAAAAATATAAGTTCAACCTGGATATTAGTCAATACATGGACAAGATTACTCCTGAACACATTAAAACAGCTTCTGAGTTTGCTCTAAAAACAGTTAAATCAGATAAACCACTGGCACTAAGACTAAAAGGTATTTGTGGAGCAGATTGCCCACAATGCAAAAACTTTAATAAATCATGTAAAGGAGCAGGATTTAATTGCTGGTCTGGCAGACAGTGTGATATTTTTAATTGTTGTGTAATTAAGAAAAGCTATTCCAATTGTGGGGATTGCAACAAAATAGACAATTGCTTCATTATAAAAAAACAAAAGAACTTTGCCTAACACGGACAATAAAGGTAAGTTGTTTGTCACGGTTTTTGCTTTTGCTCCTGCACCCAAGACAAATTCGTAATGTCCATTGCACCCGGACACGCGCATCTGCCCGCAATTAAAATCCTACATCATGACAAATTTCTGGCTCCGAGATAATTTGTACCGCGATACTGCGCCGGTGCCCATTTACCAACTATCTGCAACCGAGACAGCTTTTTGCTACTTATCAAAATTGTACCGCGACACTCGTAATGCTCAATAAAATTTGTGCCATGACGGCAAAAACACGTGCCATACCCTCCTTGCACCGGGACAGTTATCTGGCTAAAGTACCGGGACGCTGCCCGGTGCCAGCGTCGGGTAACACAACCTCCCTTTATTGCCGGGCCGTTATTGGCAAGTGGTGGCATCTCTTTCAGCCAATCCTTTTTTTTTGTAGCTTTGCTTCATGACCCAGAAAGACAACAATATAATTAAACTGATCAAGACCAGTATTATGGCAATTGATCCTAAAGCTCAGGTGATAATTTTTGGTTCACGAGCTAGGGGTGATGCTAAAAAAGAATCTGATTGGGATATTCTGATCCTAACTGATTATCCAGTTTCTACTGAAATCGAAAGATCATTCCGGAATAATCTTTTTGATATTGAGATAGAGACTGGTGAGGTCTTTTCTACTTTCGTTTATCAGAAACAGGTCTGGAATACAAAACACAAAGTTACCCCACTTTACAGAAATATTAAAAGAGAAGGCGTCAGAATATGACAAAGTCAATAAGACAAGACTACATTAGTTATCGATTAAAAAGTTCAAAAGAGACTCTTGAAGCTGCAAGACTGCTTGCAAAAAACGAACATTGGAATTCTGCAATTAATAGGCTTTATTACTCGTGTTTCTATGCGATTTCTGCACTTCTTTATAAATATGACATAAATGCCAATTCCCATGCTGGTCTGAAACACCAATTTACTTTACATTTCATTAAGACAGAAGTGATTGACAAGGAATTAGGCAGAGTATTTATCGAACTTTTTGATTGGAGACAAAAGGGGGATTACGACGACTTCTATGACTTTGATAAGGATAAAACAATGCCCCTCTTCAAGCCTGTTGAGACTCTTATCGAAACAGTAGAATCCTTAATAAAGGACAAAAAATAACACCAGCCAATAACACGGACAATAAAGGTAAGTTGTTTGTCACACTTTTTGCTTTTGCTCCTGCACCCAAGACAAATTCGTAATGGCCGTTGCACCCGGACACGCTCATCTGCCCGCAATCAAAATCCTGCACCTTGACAAATTTCTGGCTCCGCGACAATTTATACCGCGACACTGCGCCAGTGCCCCCCTCCAACTTTGTAACCGGGGATAAATTCGCGGCTCCGATCAAACTTGTACCGCGACACTCGTAATGCTCAATAAAATTTGTACCTAGACGGCAAAAAGTGCGCCATACCCTCCTTGCACCGTGACAGCTTACTGGCTAAAGTACAAAGATCCAAACCCGGTGCTCGCGTCGGGTAACACAACCTCCCTTTATTGCCGGGCCGTTAGGAGTCATGAGGAGCCGATGAATCACGGAAAGCTTGTAGTAATTTTTCAGGATTATCAATTTAGATAAAGGAATTTTGCGGGACTGACCCGCATTGTACAAATAAGAAGGATACGGTTAGATGGAGATGAGGTTGATATATAAAAGCTTTTGTTGCAGCGGCGTGAAAGCTAGCTTTCGCCAGCACGCTAAAACAAAAGCTTTTACAAGTTACAGGAAAAAAACGACAAAGTCAATAGCTCGGACTGCGTCCGATCTGATTTTTCATAATCACGACGTAGGACTCGGACTGCGTCCGATTTGATTACTCATAATCATGATGTATATCTCGGACTTCGTCCTCGTCTGATTACTAATTTTTCATATAATTTACAAGAGCGTGTCAGACCCGCTTTTGATTGATTCTACAGATAATCCTGACATAATTATATCACTAGACCATATTTGCCTTCAAAATATGGTTAATGACAAATTATTAAAAATTACCACAATCTTTTTGAAGACAGGACAAGTGTTTGATAGATATCAGTGGTCAACCCAAAGTCACAACTCCTAACAACGCGCGTAAAGTGCATACCTTTGTCACGGTATTTGCAAGCACCCCATCAGAACTTACAGAAGAAGCGTTCTGATGGGGCAAATACAGCGCCATGGCCCCGGGGACGGGGCCAACAGGTACGCACTCTACGCGCGGGCCGTTACCGGCAATTGTGGTGACTCTTGATAAATATCTGTATGAAAGATAAAAAACAAAACGGACTCACGCTTAAGAGAGAGTTAGGCCTCACTACCAGCACTTTGCTTGTTGCTGGACTTGTAATTGGAAGCGGGATTTTCAAAAAAATCATTCCCATGTCCCAAACTGGCCTAGGCGAGATATCCATTCTTTTAGCTTGGGCCGCAGCAGGACTTATTAGTCTACTCGGAGCGCTTTCTGTAGGTGGTTTAGCTTCCTTGACTGAAGAATCTGGTGGAACTTATGAATACTTTAAATTGTCTTATGGAAAGTTCTTTGCATTTATATCAGGTTGGTCTGATTTTATGATTATAGGTACAGGAGTTAATGCAGCACTAGCATTTCTTTTTGCTCAAGCTGTAAATTCGCTAATCCCATTACCAAATCCACTTCAGTCATGGGAGCACATTTCTCTTTTAAATTTTATCTATCCATTTGCAAACTCTGGAATAAAAATAGTTGGTATAGGCACAATTGTAATTCTTACAGGAGTAAATTGTATTGGCGCACGAGAAAGTGGTATAGTTAATAATATTATCACATCAGCAAAGATTCTTGGCATACTAATCTTAATAACTTTCGGATTAACCAATGCAAAACCAGATGTTGCTGTAGCAGTTGGTACTCTAAATAGCATAAGTTCTCCAAAAGGGCTGCAATTTCTAAGCAACTTTTTGACAGCAATGCTTTATGCTTTGTGGGCATATGATGGTTGGATTTACACGGCAAATATTTCAGGAGAAATTATAAACCCCAAAAGGAATGTACCAATGGCGCTTGCCTTTGGCATTTTAATTGCCATGTCGTTATATCTCCTACTAAATTATGTTTACATGCATATCATACCCTTAGAGACTCTAAGATCTGTCACTGATAATGAAATAGGAGCTTTAGTGATAGCTGAAATTATACTTGGCCAATATGGCAGGACTTTGTTATTAATACTAATTTTAGTTTGTGTTTTTGGCGCCCTAAATAGCAATATAATTAGCCTTCCAAGAAAATATTATCAGATGGCGCATGAGGGCTACTTTTTTTCGAATGCAAAAAAAATTCATACTCGATTCAGAACACCTGTTGTCGCCTTAATATATAGTATGATCTGGAGTTGCATACTTTTGTTTTCAGGCTCATTTGACATGCTTACCGATATGGTTGTTTTTACTGCATTTGTGTTTTATGGTTTATTATGTCTGGCGTTAATCAAACTGAAAAGAAATGGCACCATAAAAGTTAAGGTAGTAGGTTATCCCGTTGCGCCTATATTATTTCTTTTATTCTCAATCGTTTTAACTGTGCATACAATCTGGACTGAACCAAAAAAATCTGCTTTTGGACTGATCTTAATCCTTAGTAGTATTCCATTCTATTTTTTCTTTAAGTATTTAAAGGAAAATCAAACCGTATCTTAAGTTCAAAACAGTCTTCTTAAATTAAATCATCAAATCAGCAATCACCAGGATCAATTGAAAACAAGACCGATTTGACTTAAAAAACATGACTTAATATCAATTTTCTGACTTCAAAAGGAAAATAACAACAGCCGGTAACACGGACAATATGGGTAAGTTGTTTGTCACGGTTTTTGCCTGGTGACGTGTACGCCAGCCGAGCAAAAACCGGATGTTGAGTATGGGCCCGAACGCTCTTTTTTCTTTTGATCTTTTATCATCATTCCTTGCTCAGCTGGCCATATAAATTCGTTAAACATCTTAAACCCAGACACGCTCACCTGCACACAATTAAAATCCAGCATCGTGACAGGTTTCTGGCTCCAAGATAAATTGTACCGCGACACGCGTAATGCTCAATAAAATTTGTACCTGGATGGCAAAAACACGTGCCATACCCTCCTTACACCGTGATCCGCCAGCTGGCGGAGCTAAAGTACCAGGACCCTGCCCGGTGCTTACGTCGGGTAACACAACCTCCCCATATTGCAGGGCCGTTATAGGCAAGCTATTGATTCCCAGGACAGTTTCTACATGACAACAAAAAAGATCCTGCTTACTAGACACCTTAATCTTGACATGACAATTTTCTGCTTTCTAGCGGGACTTTGCCCTCGCGCAAAAATTTTAAAATTTGACTATTATAGAGCCCTGATGAAAGAAAATATAAATCTTTAAGCCACTTCGTAATGAAATTTATACTTTTTATACAATAATTATATTTAAGTTGAATAAGATAACCCACTTACATCTACCTGGATTTACAAAAACTCCAACATTGGTAGTGTTCAAACTACTTAAATAAAACATAAACAAACTTGGCATTTATTAAAAATGATTTCATAACTTTCAAATCTATTGATCTATCTTACAATTGATTAACAAAAAACGCTTGACAATATTTACTAATCATTAAATAAATAATTATGAAAAAGTTATTGTTCTTTTTAGGTATTTTTTGTACCCTACAAGCATATGCACAGCCTTACTCTATAAGTTTTTCAGGGACAGGCTTATCGACTGTAAAAGTTCAGAACCTGACAACAGGCGTTATTGTCGATGTACCAGCAAGTGATGTTTTACTCTTGTCTACACCTACAGGTATTACTGAAGTTAATAATCTGAAATCCTCAGGATTGAAGGTTTACCCTAATCCGATGACAGATAAATCAACATTAGAGATCCTTCCTCCTGTAGCTGGAGATGCAATTATTTCTGTTTGTGATATGACCGGGAAAGTATTAACTCAATTTAAGGGTTATTTAGAAAATTATACACAAGAATTCAGCCTTTCAGACATAAAAAATGGATTCCATGTAATTAATGTTCAGGGTAATGGTTATAAATTTTCAGAGAAATTGATTTCAAATGGAAAATCCAATGGAACAGCCGTTATTGCAAAGTTAAGTAACAATAATCATGCGGTTGCTGAGAAAAAATCAATAAAAGTCTCCAAAGGAATTCAAGCTACAGTTGATATGGCTTATAACAGCGGGGAGAGATTAAAATATACGGCCGTATCAGGTAATAACAGCACTGTGATGACAGACATACCTGCAGCAGACAAAACAGTAACTTTTACTTTTACTGAATGTAAAGATGGGGATGATAATTATTATCCTGTAGTTAACATTGGCACTCAACTCTGGATGGCAGAAAACCTGAAAACCACCAAATATAACGATGGCACAGCAATACCCAATGTAACAGTTAATGCAACATGGGCTGCTGCAACCACAGGTGCATATAGCGATTATAGTAATACTCCGGCAAATTCAACTACTTATGGAAGACTTTATAACTGGTATGCAGTAGATAATAATGCGGCTACAAAGGTGGCAAGCAACGGGGGTAAAAATGTATGCCCTACAAGCTGGCACGTACCAACTGATGCCGAGTGGACAACCTTAACAACCTATTTGGGAGGAGAAAATGTTGCCGGTGGCAAACTTAAAGAAACTGGTACAACCCATTGGATAAGCCCAAATACAGGTGCAACTAACGAAACGGGTTTTACAGCTCTTCCGGGTGGCAGCCGTCACTACGATGGCACATACTACTACGTTGGCTACGGCGGTTACTGGTGGAGTTCTACGGAGTACTCAGCTACGACCGCCTGGTACAGGCACATGACCTATTATAACACCAATGTACTCAGAGGCGACTACGATAAGCGGAATGGCTTTTCTGTTCGTTGTATGAAAAATTGATAATCATTATTGAAAACTTTTTTCAGTCTTCGAATCAGCTCCAAGGTTTTTTGTTTGGTAAATAGCCGTTTGTGTTACTTTCTTTTTATGTGAAAATGTGGATCTAATATTAGAAGGCTGTTTCAAAATTCAGAATCAACCTGTATGGAAATATAATAATTACACATCTCGTATATACAAGCTAAAAACATAAATCAAAAGTCATGTTCCTACAATGGGATTACGAAACAAAACCAGACAATTGTCCTCTATGTGGGGGCACGAAAATAGCTGAAATACTATATGGCCTAATAAGGCCTACCCCTGAACAACACAAGGAGATTGCTGATGGTAAATGGATTATGGGAGGTTGCCTGATGCACCCAAAACTAGCTAAATGGGTATGTCTGACCTGCAATGCAAGAATGTATAAGCCCTATGATAAGAATAATCCAAAGGCATATTAGGGTATACTTTCTCTCTTATCCCACACCAAAATCCCATATAATCTATTCTCTGGGGAGTTGGGACCCTGTCAAACTAATAGCTATTTACCTTAGTAATGAATTATAACATAAAATCAATAAAAAGAGGCCGTCTCAAAATAGGAATGAGACGGCTTTTTTCACTAATTATCAATAACTTAAGTGTTCTTATCGCGCGAGGGCAAACCGGAAAAGGCGCGAACCTTTGAATCTTCTGTCAAAAAAAACCTTCCTGCTTCGCCGGCTGGCGGATTCGGAGAGTGAAAGTGGGGCGTGCTGGAATCGAACCAGCGACCTCTTGCCTGTCAAGCAAGCGCTCTAAACCAACTGAGCTAACGTCCCTTATAAAGCGCAAAAATAATAAAATATTACTTCCCGACGATCTTTATCAGTCTCCCTGCTGCCACTTTGTCGGTGAGTTCAAGGTTATTCAACAGAGCCAGCTCAGCCATCATATCCTGCTTAACTCCCAACGTGGTGAATGCCTGTGTAAGCGTCCCTGTCGCAGGAACTGCTTTTACAATTACCTTATTTGGCGTGACATTTATTTTTGCAGCATCTGTAAGCTTCGCAAAACTTCCCATTGTCGATTCAAAAGCAGATGAATAGGTGGCGAAGTTAGCATCGGTGGAAACACCGTGAAAAACATATATGACATTATTGTAATTGATGAAATACGACAATACCCTGTTCGTCGATGTTGCTCCGGTCGACTGGTCTGTTGTGGTCTGTGTCGAAACTGTAGCAAGCGCAGGCAAAGTGTTTACCGTGATATCCTTGCTGCTGACAAGGGTGAGGCCATACTGACTGATCGTAGAATCGGCAGCAATTTTAAGTGTTTTCTGCGGAGAAAGCATAAAGAGTACAAGTGCATTGCCATCTGAAGGTGCCATTTTTACCTGCATGGGTGAGTTTTCAAATTGCCAGCTCGTAGGATAGGTAAACTTGAATTTCATTTCCGGATGATAGAATGTAGTCCCCTCAACATATCCCTGACGCGGATCTTCACCATATATAATGCCATCGACAAGCTTAAGAAATTCGTCGTGATTAATTTTATATTCCGGAAGTTTCAGACTGTCCTGCCATGCTGTAGCTCGTTGATTTACATAGTTATAACGATCTCCCGGATCCGGATGTGTCGACAGAAATGTTGGAACGCCTCCTTCAGTATTGGAAAGATTCATTTTATAGAGCACCTTGAAGAATTCTGCCATCTGATGCGCGTCAAAGCCGATTAATGATGAATACATCGTCCCTAAACGGTCAGCCATCCGTTCATCATCACGGCTGAATCTCAGGAACAGGAGCTGCATTCCCTGTGATGCATAGTCGGCATATTGCGCTATAGTTTTAGACGCAATCATTCCGCCAATAAGAACCAGCTGCCCAAGTGTCTGTTTGGTTTGCTGACTTGCGCTGTGACGGGCGGCAATATGCCCTATTTCGTGCCCTAAAACGCCTGCAAGTTCTGCTTCGCTGTTAAGCTGGCCAAGAATCCCGCGTGTTACATAAACATAGCCTCCCGGAACAGCAAATGCATTGATCACCGGTGAGTCCAGTACTTTAAAATGATAATCCACAATTGGCCGGTGAGAGACCTTTCCGAGCTGTGTTCCCAAAGTCTGAACATAAGACGCCAGTTTGGCATTGTTGTACTCGCCAAATGTGGCAAGAACCTGTGGATCATAAGATTGTCCAAGCGCCAATTCCTGATCTTCTGACATAAGCATAATTTGTCTTTTCCCGGTAACAGGGTTTACTGCACAGGATACAATAAAGAGAATGGCGGCAATAAATGCCAGCACAGTCAAACAAATATTAGATCTTTTCATTGCCATGATATTTAGTAACAAATTATAATGCTGTTGCACAGTTGCATTGTAAAGTTATTGTTTACGAAAAATCAAATCCGGAAATATAGGCCGGTGTGTCATAAAAAAGATTTTTTTCCTTTTCTGCCAGGTTTACAAAATTTGCATAAACGAGTCCCGGCTTTGCATTAAGCATCCTGTTCAATGCGCCAAGATTTACTTCCGTCCTCATCTTGTCGAATAATTCGCTGCGATCGTCAAGCCAGGTAAGTCCTGTATTAAAGCCCTCGGCCGCGCAGGCAGATTCAAACAAGTCGGCTAAAACGCCTTCTCTCCCTTCCTTATAATATATTGCATCGAAAACGAGGTATCTGAATTCACCGGGCCGGAAAAGCCTCCTGTAATAAGGAACCTTAGGAAGTATTTTCATCATCACCCAGCCCCATACTCCCGGCACCTCATAAACTTTATAAGCAGTCGGAATGGCGCATACTCCTGCAATGATTTCATCACCTTCTTTTAAAACATAGTATTTATCAGCATAAAAGGCATATTCGTCCGTGAAGAAAGAATAATCCTTGTAAAAGCTTCTCAGCAGCTCTTTCATTGAAGGTTTTTCATTTTCGATGAGCTTTCCGACGCGGTTGTCGGCTTTGGGACTGAATCTGCTGAAGGCAACTGTAAGAAATGATCTTATATACTCATACCCTGCCTGGGTAACAAGGTTCCTGGACCTTTCATTCATGCTTTCAAGGAATGCATACATGATATGCTTGTCCTGCTCGAATATGCCCGGAAGGTCCAGCACATGGGGATGGCTGAATATTTCGAGCGTTTTTTTCTTGAATGAATCATCAGATTCAGCTTTTATTAAAGGTTTTCCCTTTCTTCTCCAGCTTATGTCGGACTGATATGTTGACTGGAAAGCAAGATACCTTATATATGATGAAGGATAACGCAGCGCCCCTTGTCCGGAGAGACGGAAGCATGCACCCACTGTTCCGGTAATTTTGTTCTTCTTGTAAAGCGAGATAAACCTGATCTGATCCTTATATGCGGCAATCCTGGAAGCAATGTTCTGAAGCGAAAATCTCAGTCCTCCCTCCGACCCCTGCACTGAATGATTAAGTATATCCATTATCCCCTCGTTGGCATGGTCCGAAACTTTGACCTCGAGGCCGTGAAAAGTCAGAATACTTTTTTCAAACATTACCGGCAATATTTTTAGTTCGTTTTTTTGTCAAGCGAGCCGAATACTTTCTGAAGAACCGGTGTGATTCTTGCAGAAACTTCCTTTCTTATTTTTAGTTCTTCCCCTTCTACTTTCAGGAACATGCCGGAAAGCGCCTTGCTGGTAAGGAAATTATCCAGGTCGGTATTTACAGGCTTAAGCCCGGCAATTTTCCCAGCGACAGAGTTTGCGATTTTATTCCATTTTGAGGTAAGTGAGTTCCATGATTCTTTCGTTGAAATATTACCAATGATGTCTTTTTCGGTGGAAGCCTGGATCCTGGGTTTGTAGAGCTGATACAGCTGGTCGTAGGTCGTGTTCCGGAGGTAAGTAGTGGCTGCATTATCCGCTCCGTTAAGGATATTGAAAGCATCAGCGATTGTCATTTGTGTAACGCTGTTGACAAAAATCGGAGCAGCTTCCTTTGCTGCATCTTCGGCTGCCCTGTTTATCCTCAGGATGACATCTTCCACTAACTGGTCGCCGCCAAGTATCTTTGAGATGTTTTCAACTATTGTCTTTGCCTCATCAGGAAGCGGGATCTTAACTAAAGCATCGCCGTAATATCCGTTCTCGGCGGCCAGCTTTGAGGCAGAGTTTTTTGCTCCGGTTATGAGAGCCTCTTTAAGCCCATTGATAACATCGGCTTCAGTCAGCGGTGCAGTGCCTGTTGTCTGAAGCACATTCATGAGTTCTGCACATCCAGCCAATACGAACATGAGAATAATAAAGACATATACTCTTGCTTTCATGATATTGTTTTTATACTTCGTTCCTGTCAAATGCCTGATTACAGGAGATTACGACACTGCCGGCAAAAGAGCAGAAGAGATTATCAGGTCTTCCGGTGTTGTTATCTTAATGTTCTCCCTGTTGCCCTCAACAAGGTTTATCTTCACGCCGGTCTTTTCGAGGACTGTTGCGTCATCAAAAAATTCCGGAAGATATTCCTGCTGATATGCTTCTTTAATAAGCGTTGTGTGGAAAACCTGGGGCGTCTGTACCTGTCTTACAAGCAGTCTGTTTACCGGGGTGCTCCCATGATCTGAGATCATTCTCAAAGCATCTGACGGAGGAATGACGGGAATTGCGTTGCCCAGCTTCTCTGCCGTCTCAAAACATCTTTTTATGGTATCGATGCTAACAAAAGGCCTCACTCCGTCGTGAATAGCTACCAGCCCTGAATCGTCAACAAATTTCAATCCGTTCCTTACCGAAAAAAAGCGGGCTTTCCCTCCTTTGACAAGCGTGTGCGGTACATTGAAAGAATATTTACGCTGCAGTTCAGCCCAGAATCTGAGCTGGTTCTCGGGCAGTACAGCAATTATCTCTATTGAATCGCTGAACGATTTAAAACGCTCAAGAGTATGCATTAATACCGGTCTGCCGGATATCTCAAGATATTGTTTGGGCATTTCGCTGCCCATTCTTTTACCGCTTCCTCCTGCAACTATAACTGCATAAAGTTTCATTCTTTTGTATATAAAAATCTTTTTATGCTCTTTTTTGGCGTTTTTACAAATTCCTCGGGATGGATCCTGTATTTGCTGACCTGCATGAAATCAGGAATTTTTTCATTTACTTGTTTCCTCGTCTCTTCAAGTACATCCGTCAGTTTATCCTCAGGGACATTATTGTGTTTCAGCATTTCAAAATCGGGATAGATCAGCGCTATCAGTTTGTTGTCTTCCATTATGACCAGTGATTCAGCGATATAGTCAATATTGTTAATCACGGCCTCCACTTCTTCCGGGAAGATGTTTTTCCCGGACGGGCCTAGGAGCATTGTTTTACTTCTTCCTTTGATATAGATATTCCCCTTTTTGTCAATCAATCCCAGATCGCCGGTATGCATCCATCCTTTTTCGTCGATTATTTCTTTTGTGGCTTTTTCGTTCTTGTAATAACCCAGCATAACATTTTCTCCACGAAGGATTATTTCACCAAGTTGTTTTTCCGGATCGGGTGAATCTATCGTAACTTCAAGAGTATCAACAGCTTTACCTGAGGCCCCCAGTTCTGTAGTATCCCAGCTTGTGTAACTGATAAGCGGGCCGCATTCAGTCATTCCATAACCGACTGAAAATTTTAAACCTATTGTTCTGAAGAACTTTTCAGCTTCGGCATTGAAAGGGGCACCTCCAATTACTATCTCCTTGAATCTTCCTCCAAATGATTCAGTAAGAGTGTCACGCACTTTTTTATGAATCAGTTTATTTATAAGCGGGATCGCAAGTACAATTTTTATTATTGGCTTGCTGATTTTGGGAAGTACTTTTTTCTTATATATCTTTTCTATTACAAGCGGAACCGACAAGATCAGGCGTGGCCTCACTTCCGCAAATGCCTGAAGCAAAATTTGAGGCGATGGAGTCTTGGTAAGTATCGTTATATGACATCCATATGTAAAAGGAAACAGGAATTCGAAAGCACAGCCATAGGTGTGTGCAAGAGGCAAAAAAGAAACGACTTTATCGCCTGGCTCAAGCGGCATATGGGTCTGTGCAAACCTGACGTTGGCTGCCAGACTGTTGTGTGAGATCATAACTCCCTTAGAGAAGCCTGTGGTGCCGCCTGTATAGCTGATCACGGCGAGCTTGTCGTTGGTTATATCCGAAAATATTATGTGCTCTGGTTTAAGTTCGGGATAAGCCTTTGAATATTTTTCCTCAAGTGTTGCAAAAGCATTCTTAACCAATGCATTGCCGGAAGTGATCAGTGAAAAATCATCCAGAGAAACGACCCCTGTTATTTCAGGTAATTTACTTAAGTCAAGTGACTCAAAGATCTTATCATCAACAAACAAAAGCCGGGAATCTGAATGGTTTATAAGATTCATGAGGTCTTCTGTTTTGAAATCAGGAAGAATAGGAACAATCACTGCTCCATAAGCTACTGTCCCAAGATAAGTGACACACCAGTTTGCCGAATTCCGGCCGACAAGCGCGATCTTGTCACCTTCCTTGATCCCGATCTCCTTAAAGAAAATATGAAACTTCAGGATCTTTGAGGCAATCTCTTTATAGGAATACCCTTCTTCCTTGTAGTTAGACAAAGCCTCAATATCCCAGTTCTGCTTGATGCTGTCTTCAAAATACCCGATTAAGCGTTCCCTGATCATAGGTTTATTTTTTGGTTTATAAAGACAAATTTACAATATGGAAAGCAATTACAGTCGGTATAAAGGCTCCTTTTTGCCTTAAACAAAAAACATTATAAGAATGGCAAGTGCGGATAGTAAATTTACAATGGTGAAGAACCAGTTATAACTTTCGCGCTTTTTGCTGAATTGTCCCAGCTTACGAGCCAGGATACCTATGGTCGGAACGAACAGGACAATCAGAAATGCAAAGAATTCTATCCCGTAGAAAACATTTTCGAGTCCTCCTCTGACAAGCGCTGAAAAATAAACAGCCAAAAGTAAGATCAGCAGATAGAAAAGATATGTTCCTTTGAGCAAAAGCGTTGAAAGGAGCCTGCGCTTATGGAGCTGATGCGGCTTCAGATAAGCGTAGGCAAGAGAGAAAATCAACACAATCAGGACTGCTCCGATAATAAAGTTCAGTATCTCATTGAAATTTGCCATCTCTTCTGTAATTGGATTTTGGATCATATTTTTTCGATTGACCATATTAATGAACTTGCTCCCAGAACTGCTGCATTTTGTGTGTTGAGCTTCGATTCGAGAAGCTTGACTTTCCCTTTGTAAATACTTAAAAGATTCTCCTCCATGTATTCCCTTGCAGGTTCAAAAATAAGGTCTTTGGCAAGGGCCAGCCCGCCAAAAAGGAAAATTGCTTCGGGATTTGTATGTGCAACCACATCGGCGAGCTTGAACCCGAGCATTTGTCCGGTATGCAGAAATGCTTTCTTTGCAAGCGGGTCGCCTCTTTTTGCAGCATCGTGAATTATTTTTGAGTCAAGTTCGTCAAAGCTGTATTTACGAAGTTCGCTGGGTTCTATGCTGTCGGCCATAATCTTCAGCAGGGTTCTCTTTAGTCCCGTCGCCGACACATAGGTTTCCAGGCATCCTTTTCTCCCGCATCCGCATTCCCGGTTGGATAGTCCGGGTCTTATTGCTGTATGTCCTATTTCACCTGCAAAACCGTCATGTCCGTACACCAGTTTGCCGTCGATCACAAATCCGCTGCCAAGGCCCGTTCCAAGGGTGATCACTACAAAATCCTTCATTCCCTTTGCTCCGCCATAAATCATTTCGCCTACGGCTGCAGCATTTGCATCATTTGTAACAATGACTGGCAGGTCTGTGTGCCTGTGAAAAATATCTGCAAGAGGGATTATACCTTTCCATGGAAGCCCTGCAGCATGTTCGATAGTTCCTTTGTTTATATTGCCGGCAGGAGCTCCAATGCCGAATCCCTTTATCGCGATTTTATCTCCTGTTTTCTTTCCTGCAGACTGGATCTTTTCATAAAGTGAAGCAACGAAACTCTCAACATCGCCATATTGTGACGTTTTCAGCCGGCCTTCGGCAAGAATATTCCCCTCCCGGTCAGCAAAACCGAAAATTGTATTTGTTCCGCCAATGTCAATACCAACGGCTACTGGCTTTTCAGGCATCAGGATCTGTTGAGAGTTTTGTACTTGTAAATATACCATTCTTGCTCTCTGAGGCTTGTCGAGATTAATCCCAAGAGCAATTCCGGTTTCGACAAGAATATTCCATCCTGCCGCAAGCTGAAGATATTCAGCATATTGATTGTCTTCAGGAATTATAATCGTCGGGAAAATAGTTTTGCGCGGAGAAATTGCAATAATATTAACCCCGACACCCTTTACAATGCACTCCAGGAATTTATCCTGGTCGACATCAAACGGATCAACCCATATTAAAACCTCGTTTTTGTTCATCACTTCTTCGATGCCGTGCAATGCAAACGTGCCTTCCAGAAAAGCTGATTTTTTTCTTGTTATCTCATTGGTCTTAAGAGCAAGCTCACCTGCTACGCCGTTGTCCCTCCCGGCAAAATAGATCGTGCTGGCATTTTTGATTATGCTGGTTATCTCTTCGTCTGTTTTTTGAGTAAGGACTTCTTCTGTTTTCTCTGACAGTTCTTTCAGTCCATCCATCTTTTCATTTTGAAGGTTTCTCAGGAGAGAGTCATAGAAGAGGCCCTGCTCAATGACCGATTTGGTGGCAGCTACAGCCTCTTCTTTCCCGCATGAAAGGACGTGAGTGTCGGTGGCAAACTCTTCCAGCCTGGTGTTTTGGTTTGCTGTCAACCCGAAAATGGTCTTATGACCGGTTTTAATTAGATGATTAACCAGCCTGATAACTTCTTTCGTCTGCCCTGAATTTGAAGCTGCAAAAACAGCAAAATCTGACAGGTTGTATTCACGGGCCTGGGTACAGCCTTCCGTAATCACTGGCATGTAAAAATTCTTTTTAAGCGAGGAATATATTGCTCTTTTGGCAGGAAAAAGCCTGCTGCTTCCTTCTCCGGTCAGAAACAATCCTTTTTTCGTCTTTATTGGTTCTACAAACCTCTTTGACACACCCGGATCAAATGAACTGATTATCCCAGGCGTTTCCATCATTTCCCTGACAAGAGCAAATTTGCCGTATTTTTCTTCTTTGTTGTTCATGTTTGATTTATTTGAAACTGATCGTCCCGAAAAATTCAGGCCTGTGAAAATCCGGTTTAGATGTTCTCACAGGTCTCCATGTTAAGTAATGCGGAACGGAAAGTTTGTCGCCGCATTTATAAAAATTAGCTGTGAATGTCCTCCCTTTCAGTGTTTTTAAATTATGATGGAAAAAGACTTCAACGGGAATAACAACAGTGATCGTCCATGTAAATTTACCTTTCCTTTCGGCAACCGGATCTTTGCCTGCAGAAGATATTCTTCTTATTTTTTCGATAATCTGCGGGTCAGCCTTGATCCTGTTTTCTCTTGATGTCCCCGTTCCAAACAGACAGGTCCCTATTCCATTGAATTCCAGGTTATAATAAATACCATCATCTGAAGGTGAAAGAAAGAATTCGACACATGAATCCTCAAAAACATTCTGGTTTGATTCTGTTTTCTCAGCCTTGAAATAATCTTCTGAAATATAATACTTCAGCATTATCTCCCGGCTTGTATATCCAATAGAAAATGCCGCTTCCGGCTTATAGCTGAAGCTTTCCCAATTGAGCTGGTCGATATGGTTTCTTTTTAGCCCGTCAAGCCTTGCAGAAACTGAATCCGGATCAGGGTGTTCTGAGTCAAATTCCAGTCTTCCTGCTTCCAGTGTTTTCATTGATTAATAAAATCTATTAACCGCAAAGATCGCCAAGATTCTACGCAAAGGACGCTAAGGGCTAATTTTACATTAGATTTACTTTGCGCCCTTCGCGTTAATACCTTACGCAGACCCTATTTTCTGGTCGGAGGAAAGCTTTGCGCTCTTTGCGGTTGTTTTTATTTCTTTATATCATTCCAGATCAGTGCTGCAGAACCGAGAACGGCACCGTTGCTCTCTGAAATTCCTGAAGGCAGTATTTTAACAGTGTTCTTCATGAGAACATAATTGTTCTTTTCAAGATATGCTCTCACTGGTTTGAACAACATTTCTCCTGCCTGTGCAAGTCCGCCGAACAAGAATATTGCCTCAGGGCTCGAGAAGACTATAGAGTTGATTATTCCGAATCCAAGGATCTCGGCTGTTTCATTCATAGCCCTCACGGCAACAGGATCTTTTTTGGCTGCAGCTTCTGCAATTTTTTTTGCTGTGAGTTTTGAAGGTGGGATATCCCGGAGCGGACTTTCGTCCCTCATTTCGCTTAAAAGGTGTTGAACAGTTCTTACGAGACCTGTTGCCGAAGCATAGGTCTCCAGGCATCCTTTTCTACCGCAGCCGCATTCACGTCCTCCCTGAACAACAGTCATGTGACCAAGCTCTCCGGCAAAGCCTGTATGTCCGTAAACCATTTTGCCATCGATTACTATTCCGCTGCCAAGGCCCGTGCCAAGAGTAAGAACAATAAAATCTTTCATCATTTTTGCACCGCCGAATATCATTTCCCCCATTGCTGCAGCATTAGCATCATTTGTAACTACTACAGGAACATTGATTTTCTTTTTGATCAGGTCGGCAAGAGGCACTATTCCTTTCCATGCAAGATTGGGTGCATGCTCGATCGTTCCCCTGTGGTAATTTGCATCCGGAGCGCCGATTCCTATGCCTGCCAGCTTGTTTTCCTTACTTGCCGCCAGTAATTTTTTGATAGCGCCGGTTAGTGCTGTAACAAAATTTTCAACTTTTGGATAATCGGTGGTCTTGAAGCTTCCCTGTGACACGACTTTGCCTTTTTCGTCAACCAGGCCATATACGGTATTGGTACCGCCGATATCGACACCTGCTACTACTTTTTTCATATTAAATTGATTTTAAGATTATTACTATCTGCCAGGGTTTGCCCCGGGCGTACTCTTTACCTTTTTAATATTCTTTAAACTTATATCCCAATCCTGGTCAATCCAATAGTTTTCAGGTACCTGAATTTCCCTGGGATAAAAGGAAACAGGTTCGGGTTGTCTTTTACTGAGAAAATCGCCTGATGTCCATTCGCCATCGCCATTAAGATCATAAATCACACGAAGCCGGTAGGTCCCCTTTTCAAGCTGGGAAAATTCAGTAATGCCATCCCTGTCTGTCTTCGTCTCCCGGAGTATCTTGTCCTGTCCGTTGAGAAGCTGAATTATCCGGCTTCCTTCAAAGTTACTAATGCTTAATTTAAGCTTGCTGAAGGTGTCGTCGCCCCTTACATTAAATCTTGTTCCTGTCGAGTCGGACTGTTCACCATATAAATTTCCGAATGCGGCAGAATCAGCAATATAGAGATAGTCTTTCTTCTGCTGTAATTCAGCATGTAATAACATTCTGCAGGAGTTGCTTTTATCTATTTCAATTTTGTAGGGGACTCTGATCCTCATTTTTTCTTTTACCTCATAAATCCTGATCTTCGATGTATCTGGTTCGCGGAAAGGAGTCTGGGCGCTGAAAACAATTTCCTGGGCGGGTTTCAGGGACCCTGCAGAAAAGCCTGAGTTTACCCGGAAGGGTGTCGGCTTTGGTTTCAACCTTGAGGCACGTGGAATCAGAAAACGCAATAGTACAGTATCCTGTTTTCTGATCGTATTTCCCAGGGAATCTGTAAAAGGATAACCGAGCAGTGTTGTCAACTGAGGTTCGTTATATAATGTGCTGTCGGTGATCCACACCCGGAGAGTATCTCCCGCCTTGCTTTTCTCAAGAAAATATGAGTTCTTGCCTGCTCCCTGGATTGAAAAATCGATGCCGTTTGTGTCGGGTGGCAGGGAAAGAGTATATATAAGGTTATATTGGAGACTTCTTTTAGAGCCGGTAAGGTATCGTGCAGTTTTTTCAGGTTTAAAAAGAATTAGCTGGTGTTCCCCCTGAATTACAATTGTGTCGGCAGTGCTTTTCTTTTTAACGGTTTTCACCCTGGTAGTGTCCGGGACATATGGGATATAATTCTTTTCAGCCGACACTTCAATGAGTGTATCCATGAAAGCTATCTCCTCATCCGGAAGATTGAAGTTTTTACTGTTGTCTGCGTCTTTCAGGGCATATAATCTGTAAATCCCCTCCCTGACATTATCGATGCGAAAATATCCTGTTGGTGAGGTTTTTGTAATGTAGTCAGGAAGACTTTTCATTACAGCAGTGTCGGCATGATTCCTGTAAAGCAAGACCAGGGCATCATCAGGCGGATCAAGGCTGTAGGCGCACAAAATGTTCCCGGTAACAGACAGGGAATCAACCACGTTTCCCGTTGAAATAACAAACTGGTAATTGTCAATAGCATTGGATTCATTAAGGTCTCTTATGGCATCCTGGAAATAGAATGTGTACGTGGTGCTGTCTTTCAGCTCGTCTTCATATTCTATTATTACGCTCTTGCCTTTAGCTATTACCTGTGGCTTTTTTGCCATAGGAGGAGATACCATGAATTTCTCGTTTATCTTGTCAAGGGCGACAAATTCATCGAAGGTTATCGTTATTTTCTTTTCCCTGAAATTAGTCTGGCCGTTGACCGGCTCGCTTTTGATGATAACAGGAGGCTCTTTATCCTTTGGCCCGCCGGTCGGTGAGCTCATTTTTGCACAGGATGCAATCAGGACAAGTGTTACAAAAACAGGTAACCAAAAGCTGATTAAACGCTTGCTCATCTTCTATCCCGGTTGATCATGTACAAACATACATCATTTTTTTCTACCTTTGGCTGTCACAATAGATAGTCGGTTATGCATTTACTTATAATTCCCTGGGATGTCAATCCTGAAATTTTCCGAATAGGATCTTTTGCAATAAGATGGTATGGCTTATTGTTCGCTTCATCATTTCTGGTCGGATACTTTATTATGCTCCGAATCTTTAAAAACGAGAACCTTACTGATGCCCTTCTCGATAAGCTGACGTTATATATGGCGCTTGGTGTAATAATAGGTGCGAGGCTGGGGCATTGTTTCCTGTATGAGCCCGAATATTATCTGGCACATCCCCTTGAGATCCTCATGGTCTGGAAAGGCGGTCTTGCAAGTCATGGTGCGGCAATTGGAATAATTATTACAGTTGCACTTTTTGCCCTTATAGAATGGAAAAAGTTTTCCGGGACCCTCAATTTAAAAGACTTTATTAAGACCTATGTCTGGACTCTCGATATCATTGCTATTGTTGTAGCCCTGGCAGGATTTTTCATCAGGATGGGAAATCTTATGAATTCTGAAATCTATGGCGTTGAAACAACGCTTCCCTGGGGTTTTGTTTTCCTCCAGAAAGGGGAGACAGCTCCAAAGCATCCCACCCAGATCTATGAAGGACTTTGTTACCTTCTCATCTTCTTTCTTTTTTTCCGTCTCTATTGGAGAAAAAAAGGCGAAATTTATCACGGGCTGCTGATAAGTCTTGCATTAATTCTTATTTTCGGATCGCGCTTTTTTATTGAATTCCTGAAAGAAGATCAGGTTGCAAGAGAGGCAGAGATGATATTAAACCTGGGGCAGAAATACAGTATTCTTCCCTTTGTTATAGGATGCCTGGGGTTAGTGCTTTGTCTTAGTATAAAAAGCCGCCATGTAATCAGAAAACCGGCTATTTCTTCAAAATCCCGTTGAAAAGAACATCGAGGATTGCATTCAAACGATTTTCAATATTGACCTCTTTTTTCATCCAGAAGAGAGGAACTTCAAGTCCTTTTAGCGTTGTCTGGATCGCTAAAGCGGTATACTCGCTGTTTGCTACATTGAATACTTTTTTTCTGGTCCCGTGCCAGATTAAAAGTCTGAGTATTGCCATTTCCTCGCGGTCATATTTTTCCCGTATGTTTTCTATAAAATCAAAATGATCAAGGTTTTTATCAAAGATCGCATTGTAATAATTTGCCAGTTTTTCGAACGCTTTCATTCTTACAAAAACATAATTCCTCATCTTTTCAACGGGCGACTCAACCGATTTTATGGCTGTAGTAAGCTCATTTCTAAGGATATTAGCTTCGTACAATACAACTGCTTCAAATATTTCTTCTTTACTCTCAAAATAATAATAAATGGAGCTTTTACCCATTTTCAGCTCTCTGGCTATCTCGTCCATGGTCGTTTTCCTGAATCCATAACGGCTGAAAATTTGCCCTGCAGTTATGATGACTTTTTTCCTAAATTCCTCTTTGTTAATCATATATCGACTGATTCATTTCCTGGTTCCGGGGAAATGCAAAGGTACAAAATAAAATTTTTTGTTCAAAATCTTCGAACTATCCGGTCGATTATTCGAAAATGATCAAAATTCCGGCAAGCTCTAAAGATTGTCTGATACCAATCACGGAATAATATCCTTTTAATTTTTGTAATTTTGATTCAACGATTCATATAAATGTGCTGATCATTATGCTGGTAGGCGATAAATATTTTCAGAGCATCTGGCTTGATGAATCCGATCCTTCGGTTGTCAGGGTCATTGATCAGCAAAAGCTGCCATTTTCTTTTGAGATATGTGAATTGCATTCCGTGGAAGATGTCTATTCCGCCATAAAAGACATGACCGTTAGAGGCGCACCATTGTTAGGTGCTGCAGGTGCTTTCGCCATCTATCTTGCAACACTTGAAATTAATTCTGCAACAGATCCCCGGCATCACCTCGAAAATGCAGCACGTTATATTATTTCATGCCGCCCTACGGCCATAAATCTCACCTGGGCGGTAAATTATGCGATGTTTAAAATAAACAATCGTCCTTCCGGAAAATCGCTTTCAGAGATTGCCCTGGAAACAGCGCAGGAGATCTGCAACAAAGAGACAGAAAATTGCAGGCTTATCGGGAAGTATGGATTATCTCTTATTGAAGAGACAAGCAAGAGGAAAGAGGGGAAGCCGGTCAATATACTTACCCACTGCAACGCCGGATGGCTAGCATGCATCGATTATGGAACCGTTACTGCTCCGATTTATCTCGCTCATGAAACAAAAATTCCGGTTCACATCTGGGTTGATGAAACAAGACCGCGGAACCAGGGTGCCAGGCTTACTGCCTGGGAGCTGGAGCAGGCCGGAGTTCCTCATACACTTATAGCCGACAATACCGGCGGACATCTAATGCAGCACGGAATGGTGGATTTAGTATTTGTCGGATGCGACAGGGCAACGCGGAAGGGAGATGTGGCCAACAAGATCGGGACATATCTGAAAGCGCTTGCTGCATACGACAACAATATTCCTTTTTACTCTGTGCTCCCGTCAACCTCGATTGATTTCGGGATAACTGATGGCATCACGGAAATTCCTGTCGAGGAGCGTGATCCGGAAGAGGTTACAAAAATTTCGGGGATCTCCGGGAAAGATATTGTCACTATTCGCATATGTCCGGAAGAAACCACGGCAGTTAATTACGGCTTTGATGTCACTCCTGCAAAATATATTACCGGGCTTATAACAGAGAAAGGTATTTGCAAGGCTGACGAAGCAGAAATCAAAAAAATGTTTTCCGATAAATTTCAATAATATGGAAGGGGTAGTAAAATTCAATTGTCACTGGAGTCAGTCGGGTCCTGTCATTTCCGATGAAAAATATGAGATAATAAATTACTGGCGGGAAGTTCTCTATAACATGGACCTGATAGGGGCATACGAAAACGGCGTAGGTTTCGGAAACCTGAGCATGAGGATACAGGGCGGAAACCAGTTCATAATTACAGGTTCTGCAACCGGAGAAATTCCTGAACTGGAGTCAGGGCATTATGTTAAAGTTAATTCATTTAACATTGATGATAATGCGGTACAGTGCGTAGGACCACTTAAGGCCTCTTCGGAATCGCTTACCCATGCAGCCATTTATCTGGCCGATCCCGGAGCAAATGCAGTGGTTCATGTTCATGCTATTGATCTCTGGAACGAGCTTATATACAAGGTGCCAACCACCAATCCCTCGATGGATTACGGCACCATTGGCCTTGCCAAGGATATCTTCAGGCTCTTCAGCGAATCAGATGTTTTTGAGAAGCGGATCATTGTGATGGCCGGCGACCGGGCCGGGATTCTCAGCTTCGGTCATGATATGGATGAGGCTGTAAATGTGCTGATATCACATCTCAGGAAAGAAAAATAAACGGGAATCTTTTATGGGGTATTTGCATAATTAGCTGCAAATATATAATATTGCAGTCCGTTTTTACGGAGGGGCCCATAGCTCAGATGGTTAGAGCACCTGACTCATAATCAGGGGGTCGCTGGTTCGATCCCAGCTGGGCCCACGCACAGGCAGCCTTTTCGGCTGCCTTTTCCTTTTCACGCTTGGATCGAGCCATCCCTACAGGCTGGCCCCTTCGCTAAAAATGCCCGCCGGGCATTTTTTTTACGCCCGGTCCTGATCCCAGCTGGGCCCACCTTGGAAACCAATCACTTAGAGACTTTTCTGGTGATTGGTTTTTTGTTTGGTGCCAGTTTGGTGCCAGGATTTGGAATTTTTCAATTAAAAATGGACTTCCTTTAGAGTGTCCATTCCTGTCATAATCAATACTTAAAATAACAAATAATAAGTTCAGTGAAGTCGGCAATTATTGTTTAAATTGCTTAAGAATACCTGATTTTATATTTGTAGTGATTGTAGTAAAAAACCCAGCCAATAGAAGATCTTTTAACTTTATTAAATAGACTCGATTCTGTGGAAAAAAATGATGCTGAACCAAAGACTTTAGTAAGAGAATTTGGCTTAATAACTGTAACACTTCTTGTGGTCGGAATGCTCGTAGGAAGCGGAATATTTCAAAAGATAATTCCCATGGCCAAGACCAACCTTAACGAATACTGGATACTTATGGCTTGGCTTATTGGAGGTGTTATAAGTATTTTAGGGGCATTTACTGTTGGTGGACTTGCATCACTCACTGAAGAATCAGGTGGGACCTATGAATATTTTAAAATCGCTTTTGGAAAATTTTTCTCATTTATTTCGGGCTGGGCTGATTTCATGATTATCGGGACGGGAGCGAGTGCCGCAATCGCATTTTTATTTGCTGACTCAGTCAATCATGTAATCCCGATACCGAATCCATTACTTTCGTTGGAAGCATTTTCAATTGGGAGTCAGATTTTCCCTTTCAGGGATTTTGGGATCAAAATAGTTGCCATAATAACGGTTGTCTTCCTTACATTAATCAATGCGATTGGTACGAAGGAAAGCGGTATGACCAATAACATAATAACTTCAGTAAAGATTTTGGGGATCTTATTAATAATTTTATTAGGATTTATTTTACCAGGTCAAAGTTATAGTACAACACCAGAAATAGTTTTTGAAGCTACCACAGACAATGGGTTTTCTTTTATTAGTAATTTTTTCTTCCTTTTAATCGCCGCTCTATGGGCGTATGAAGGTTGGACTTATGCTGCCAATGTCACTGGGGAGGTCATTAATCCAAAAAGGAATATGCCTCTTGCTTTGTCATTTGGGATTGGATTAACTATAATTATCTATATTCTTATAAATTTTATCTTTATTCATGTATTATCTCTTCCTGCAATAGCTTTACTCAACGATAATGATGTTGCTGCATTAAAAGTGGCCGAAGTTTTATTAGGAAAAGCTGGAATAAATTTTGTATTAATACTTGTTATGGTCTGCACTCTGGGTGCAATTAACAGTAATATAATAAGCTTGCCCAGAAAATATTTCAGAATGGCTCAGGAAGGATTCTTTTTCAGAAGTGCGTCAAGAGTAAACAGTCGTTTTAAAACTCCAGTAAATGCACTAATTTATTCCATGGTCTGGACTTGCATTCTAATTTTTTCAGGATCTTTTAATCAGCTGACAGACCTGGTCATCTTTATTGGATATATATTTTATGGCATGTTAGGCGTGGCACTTATTAAACTGAAAATTAATGGAACTATCAAAGAAAAGGTTTTTGGATATCCATTTGCTCCAATTATTTTCGTTGTTTGTGCCATTGCCCTGACAATTATTCAAATCTGGAATTATCCAGAACAATCCTTAATAGGACTTTCACTGACAATAATGGGAATTCCTTTTTATTTCTATTTTAAAAATAGTTTTTCAAAAATGCCATTAAATTCAACAAATATTTAGTCAAGTTTCAAGTTTAAACCAAATGAAACACTTACAACCTCAAATTGTAGGTGTTTTTTATTTGGTACCAGTTTGGTGCCAGGTTTTGAATGTTTTTCACATATTTATAGGTGATTAGGGTGACTCCTGACGCCAAAAAAAGAGTAATTTTAAAATACCCTGCCCAAAACAACATTTTAAGAGTTTTAGCTCCAAAAATACATGATCCTCCCCTTAAAATTGGCCATAAATAAACCATCAGTTTATTTGGTACTTGAATTCTAATACAACAAGTTGTAACTTTGATAAAATGTAGAATTTTTTAAAGCTCTTAAAACTATCTGTTTGGGCTTGTCAGGTTTGCTTTTAAACACCTAAAAAGGAGTAGGTTGGCATAATTTGAACTCCTGATGGCTTTGGAACAAAACAGAAAATCATCCCATTGACGGATATATAATGATAATCAAGAAACTGCTTAGTTTTCAGTGACACAAAATACCTTCATTAATAGATTTAAAATATGTACCAACCAACTAAAGTGCAAGCTGACAAACACTTCCTGACAGAAAAAAGGAAAATTATAATACTACAATTTATTGTCTCTGGATTTTTGGTATTCCTGTGTTTAATGTCGTGTCAAAACACTTCAAATAAGAACCTTCCCATTATTGACATGCACATGCATTCATACCCTGTTGATTACATGGGCGAACCAAACATCCCTAATCCAATTACGGGGAGGTCTTCTAAGATTAAAAGTGATGAAGAACTTATGCTGGCAACATTGTCAGAGATGCGCCGTTACAATATCACTTTAGCAATGACAAGCGGCCCGTTAGAGGTTTTGTATCGTTGGAAGTCTGAAGCACCAGATCGCATTGTTGGAGGAGTATATTTCGATGAATTAACTACACTGCCAGATGTGGAACAACTGCGGCAACAATTTATTTCAGGCCGCCTAGGTGTGTTAGGTGAATTGGTAGCCCAACATGCTGGACTTTCTCTGAATGATTCGCTG
>JAPLDY010000055.1 GCA_026391595.1 Bacteroidia bacterium | reverse complement strand
CGGAAGTGGCTGCATCAATATTCATAATATTTCTTTCACTGATAATCTTCAAGGAGGAGTCACCGCAATGATCGCATATATAATGTGTTTCATATTATTTCTGGTGGGATTGTACGGAGTAATTACAAGGCGCAACCTTGTCAAAATTGCAGTTTCACTATCCATCATGGAGATAAGCACTTTTTTATTCTTCGCCCTTATAGGGTATATCGACGGAGGTGTTGCGCCAATCGTTGATCCGGCTGATCCGGTAAAGACATATGTCGACCCATTACCTCAGGCACTGGTTCTTACGGCTATTGTTATCGGGCTCGCAACAACTGCCATGTTGATGGCTATTATAATAAGACTATACAGAAAATACGGGACATTCGATATCAGAGAGATTAAAAACTTAAGAGGATAGAAAATGAATCCACTGTTGCCTTTATTTGTTATTATACCGTTGGCTGCAGCTTTCCTGATAATGATCATCGGGAGGTTCGTCAGTGAGTTTAATAAGTACTTTACATCCCTGGTACTTCTGTTCCTTGCCTGTCTCAGTATTTATTTCCTGCTTGCCACGGGCAATAATCAGTACGTATATAAAGTCGGAGGTTGGGAACCGGTAAATAAAATCCCGATTGGAATTTACATTGTTATGGATGGTTTTACTGCAATTGTAGTGTGCATTATAAATCTGATTGGCTTGCTGTCAGCCCTCTATTCAATTTCATATATAAAGAGATACACTGCCGAGAACTATTTCTATGCACTGTTATGCCTTATGATCGGAGGGATGAATGGAGTAGTAATAAGCGGTGACCTTTTCAATATCTTCGTATTCCTCGAAATATCAGTTATATCATCTTATGCTCTGGTTGCCTTCGGTGTTGAGAAGGAAGAGCTTGAAGCTTCATTCAAATATCAGGTTTTAGGAGGCCTGGCTTCATTTTTAATCCTGATTGGAATAGCATTGATTTACTGGAAAACCAAAACTCTGAATATCGCAGATATTAAAACAGCATTCAGCGATGGTCATGATAAAACGTATTATACTTTTGTTCAGATACTTATATTAAGCGGCTTTGGACTTAAAGCTGCTATGATTCCTTTCCATGCATGGTTGCCGGATGCACATTCGTCCGCACCCTCTCCTATTTCAGCAATGCTGTCAGGTGTATTCATAAAAGCCGTCGGCATCTATGTGATCATAAGATTATTTTTTAATATGTTCATTGTTAGTGAAGGGATGGCAATCCTTATCACAACACTCGGAACTTTGTCAATGGTGATCGGTGTTTTCCTGGCTATTGGTCAGTGGGATTTCAAAAGGCTTCTTGCATATCACAGTATCAGCCAGATGGGGTATGTTGTCCTTGCTGTTGGCATGGGTATGATACTTGTTTCCAGGGGTAGCAAACCAGAAGTTGCCGCCTTAGCTATAACGGGGGGAATTTTCCATCTTATTAACCATGCAGCTTTCAAGGGATTGTTATTCCTGAATGCCGGAGCAATTGAATATGCGATCGGCACCCGGAATCTTAAAGAGATGGGCGGGCTTGCCAAATCTATGCCAGTGACTTCAGCTACATCGTTTGTAGCATCAATGTCTATATCGGGAATACCGCCATTCAACGGATTCTTCAGCAAACTGATCATAATTATTGCAGCGATTATGGGAAGGTTCTACCTGCTGGCAGTACTTGCAGTTATCGTAAGCATAATCACCCTTGCCTCATTCCTGAAGTTCCAGCGATATGCATTCTACAATAAAACAGATGTTAAAAGAGACAAGATAAAAGAGGTTCCATTCCCGATGATATTCAGTATGGTTGTTCTGAGTGTTTTCTGCCTGGCTCTCAGCCTGCTGATCATACCGGAAATAAGGGAAGCTGTTCTGACGCCGGCTGTAAATATTCTTACTGATCCATTAAAATACACATCGACAATAATCGGACAATAGGATGAAATATATAACGCTGTTCATATTATCACTGATATTCTGGCTGCTACTTACATTCGAGCTTACAGTTCCCAATATTATTGTCGGGTGCGTATCTTCAGTTATCACCTCATTTTTCTTCGGAAGGTTTTTCATAACAAATGTTTATAAGCTTCTGCAGCCTAAGCGATATTTCTGGTTTATCATATACCTCTTCATTTTTGTCTGGGAATGTATTAAAGCAAACTTTGATGTTGCTTACAGGGTGCTTCATCCAGCTATGCCAATACGTCCCGGTATTGTTAAAGTTAAAACTACATTGAAGTCCGATATGGCAAAAATGCTGCTTGCCAATTCAATTACGATGACACCCGGCACTATTTCTGTTGATATTATTGACGATTATCTGTATATCCACTGGATCTATGTAAGATCAGAAGATCCTGCAGTATATACCAGTATGATTACCGGAGCTTTTGAAAAGTATATTAAAAGAATAATAGAATGAATAGTTTCCTGAACATATTGCTGTACATTCAGATTGGGTTATGCGTTATCTGCATGTACAGGATAATAAGGGGGCCGACAATTCCCGACAGGATGGTAGGAGTTGATATTTTCGGAATCCTTGTGGTGGGCATCTGTGCCATAATATCCATTCAATCAGAGAAATCCTGGATTTTAGATATAGGCATTGCATGGATAATTCTGAGCTTCATCGGGACTTTGACCCTGGCAAAGTACCTGACTGGTAAAAAATTAAACGAATAAAATGGTAAGCTTAATATTTATAACTATCGGAGTACTTTTCAACCTTTTGGGATGCATTGGAATAATAAGGCTTCCTGATACTTATAACAGGCTGCAGGCAGCAACTAAAGAGTGTAAAAGATGATTATAAAGATGCTGTGAAATGAAGTATCCAAAGATCCGTGAGTTAAAAGAGGCTGTGATCTCACTGTTGACTCCGGCATATACATCGAAATTTCCAAAGGAACCTCATGTTCCGTTTGAAAAATTCAGGGGGAAACCTGTTGTCGATAATGAGAACTGTGTCGGATGTGAGACCTGTGCCAGTGTGTGTCCTCCAAATGCAATAACTTTTACTGATGACCGGGAAAAAGGGATAAGAACAATAAAAAGGGACTATGGTAAATGTATCTTCTGCGGATTGTGCCAGGATCATTGCATAACGTTGAAAGGAGTAAAATTATCAGATAAAATCTATGATCTTGCCGTATTTGACAGGCAAAAAAACATTGAATACCAGGAGAAAGAACTGCTTATATGCAAGAACTGCGGGGCAATTATAACCACAAAGGAACATCTTCACTATATGCATAGAAAACTCGGACCTAAAGCCTTCTCATCTATCCTGAACCTGAACATGCTAAATCAGAAGCTGAGGACTGCGGAAGGACATGATATCGATGTCGAAATACGCGATACAATGAAGAGAAAGGACATGTTCAATATCATCTGCCCAAATTGCCTGAGACTTGTTTTGGTAAAATACTTGTACAAAGGTGTTTAGCGACATACATGCCCTTCTCCGTCAGGAAGACAAAAGAATCCTCTTTGTCGGTATCGGAAATCTTCTGAAAAGCGACGACGGAGTCGGGGTCTACATAAGCAGAAATTTAAGAAACAGGGAAGGAATTTCCGTCCTTACCGTTGAAGTGAGCATCGAAAATTATATCGGTAAAATAAACAGCCTTAATCCGGATTATCTTGTACTCATTGATTGTATGGATCTCAAATCAAAGGCCGGGACTTACAAATTACTGGATGTAAATCAGGTACAGGATTTGACTTTCAACACACATAATATATCCTTAAAAAGGCTTAAGGAATTTTTCATTATGCCAGTATTTATCTTGGGAATTCAACCGGAAAAAGTTGACTTTGGTGAAAATTTATCCTATCTTGTAAAAGGAAATGCCGATTCTATTATTAAATTAATAAATAACAGGAGGTGACCTATGGCTGTAGAATTTCAATGTAAAGTTTGCAAGGGTACCCTTAATGGCAAGACTTCAATTATCCTTGCTGCAACTAGTATTAAGGACCGCAATCAAAAAGGATTGGTTTACCTGAATCCTGAACTGGGGAACTATACTATAACTACTCACCCTTCATTTGTGATGGCGGAAGGTGTAGAGTACATTTTTAACTGTCCTATCTGTGGTGCTCAGCTGAACAGCATGAAGTACCTGCATATGGTCAGGATCCTGATGAAGGAGGATGGGAAGGAATTCAACATTTACTTTTCAGGGATCGGGGGAGAAAAATGCACATACAAGATCAGGGGGAACAAGGTGGAACAAAAAGCCGGCCCGGATGTAAAGATCTATGATAAGTACTTCGAGGTTCCCGATGAGGACAGAAAATATCTTTAAATTTTATTATTTTTACCGCCTGACAAAACGGTAAAGATAATATGATGATTAAAGACATAAACAAACTAGCCGCCGACAATATCCGCATTCTGGCAATGTCGATGGTTGAAAAAGCAAAATCCGGCCACCCGGGAGGTGCAATGGGTGGTGCCGATTTTATCCATATCCTTTTTTCAGAATTCCTGAGCTTCGATCCAGCCGATCCTGCATGGATAAACCGCGACAGATTCTTCCTCGACCCCGGACATATGTCTCCAATGCTTTATTCAATGCTGACGCTGACAGGACACTTCAAAGTTGAAGAGCTTATGCAGTTCCGCCAATGGGGAAGTCCTGTTCCAGGCCATCCGGAATTGGAAATCACACGCGGCATTGAAAACACATCGGGTCCTCTTGGACAAGGACATACAATGGCAGCAGGTGCCGCCATTGCCGAAAGATTCCTTGCAGCCAGATTCGGCGAATTGTTTTCGCATAAGACCTATGCTTTCATATCCGATGGAGGTGTTCAGGAAGAAATATCACAGGGAGCCGGCCGTCTTGCCGGGTTCCTTGGACTCAGTAATCTGATCATGTTCTACGATTCTAATGATATCCAGCTCAGTACGGAAACAAATGCCGTAACGATCGAGGATACAGCAATGAAATACAGGGCATGGGGATGGGAAGTAACAACTATTGACGGAAACGACCAGGATCAGATAAGAAATGCACTTGCTGCTGCTGTCAAATCAAAAGATAAGCCTGTGCTTATTATCGGAAAAACAATTATGGGGAAAGGACTTCTCGATAATGAAGGCAAGAGCTTTGAAAGAAAAACATCCACCCACGGAATGCCTGTAAGCGAAGCAGGAGGCTCATTTGAAAAATCTCTTATCAATCTCGGTGGCGATGTCTCAAATCCATTCAGGGTATTTGATGAGGTAAAAGAACATTACAGGAAGGTCCTTGATGGAAAGAAACGGCAGGCTGCAGAATGGAAAAATAAAAAGGCTGAGTGGGCAGCATCAAATAAAGATCTTGACCAAAAGCTTCATATGTTCTATTCAGGTAAAATACCTGAAATAGATTTCAAGGCTATTCAGCAGAAAGAAGGCTCTGCAACAAGGGCAGCTTCCTCTGTTGTTCTGGGGGTACTCGCTAAAAAGATTGAAAATATGGTTGTTGCATCTGCCGACCTTTCAAATTCAGATAAGACAGATGGCTTCCTGAAGGGTACAAAAGCCTTTAAAAGAGGAGATTTCTCAGGAGCATTCCTCCAGGCAGGTGTGGCAGAACTTACTATGGCTGCAGTTATGAACGGCATGGCTCTTCATGGCGGTGTGATCCCTGCCTGTGGCACGTTCTTCGTTTTCTCCGATTACATGAAACCGGCCGTCCGTCTTGCATGTCTGATGGGCCTGCCGGTCAAATATATCTGGACACATGACGCATTCCGCGTAGGTGAAGATGGTCCGACACATCAACCGGTCGAGCAGGAGGCACAGATAAGGCTCATGGAGCACCTTAAAAATCATCACGGGGAGAACAGTATGCTTGTTCTCCGTCCTGCTGATTCACTCGAGACAAATATCGCATGGAAGATGGCTCTTGAAAACAGGAAGACACCTACCGCCCTTATACTCTCCCGTCAGAATATTAAAGATCTCCCCTCCGACAAGAACGACAGGTTCAACGATGCCCTTGAATCAGTAAAAGGTGCATATATTGTCCAGGATTGTGCCGGCACACCCGATATCATTCTGCTGGCAAGCGGTTCTGAAGTAGCATCACTTGTTGAGGGAGCTGTTCTGCTCAAAAAAGATGATCTTAAAGTGCGAATTATATCTGCACCATCAGAGGGACTATTCAGGGTGCAGCCTGATGGCTACCGCAAATCGATTATGCCTGATGATGTTCCTGTTTTCGGGCTTACGGCAGGGTTGTCAGTAACTCTTCAGGGACTGGCAGGTCCTAAAGGCAGGGTGTGGGGGGTAAACAGCTTCGGCTATTCGGCACCTTATAAAGTCCTTGACGAGAAATTTGGTTTTACTGCAGAGAATGTTTACCGCCAGGTGAAAGATTATCTGGCTCAATATAAGAAGTAAACATTATGATCATTCGTTGAAGGCCGCCTCATCAGCGGCCTTCTTTTAAATTATTTATAATGAGGTACGATATCCATCCCGGTGTAAAGGGACTCATCTTCGATCTTGACGGTACGCTTGCTGACACTATGCCATTTCATTTTGACGGATGGAAAAAAGCATGTAAAAAATACGGAGCAGAAATTGAGCCGGATTTTCTTCGCAAGCATACAGGAAGTCCAGGATGGATAATAGCTTCCAAGATAATAAAAAGCTGTAGACTGGAAGGAAAAGTCACTATAGATCAGATCATGGAGGAAAAGATGGAACAGTTCTACAACGTACAGCATATGGTCAAGCCAATTGAACCGGTGGCAGATATAGCAAAAAAATATTTCGGGAAGCTACCAATGTCAGTAGGTACCGGAGGTCATCGTGAAGCGGTTCTCCGGACTCTTGAGATAACCGGTCTCAGACGATATTTTGACATAATAGTTACAGCCAACGATGTCGACAATTTCAAACCGCATCCTGAAACATTCCTGAAATGTGCTGAATTGATGAACGTTGATCCTCAGTATTGTGAGGTTTTCGAAGACGGCGACCTTGGTATCGAAGCAGGCAGACTCGGCGGAATGATCGTTACCGATGTAAGGTCGTGGTATGATTCGAACTGGTAATGAAGGCGTCAGGCTTCGGGCATCGGGCGTCAGGCGGCAGGCGTAAGGCAACCGGCCATTGTCTGCCTGACGCCTGATGCCTGAAGCCTGAGGCCTTCTTTTTATACCAGAATTTTTGTTGTGAGATTTGTGAAACTGGTTTTAATATCTTCCATGATAGTTCCGTTTTTGCTTTGGTCCTGTTCAACTATCATATATTTCATTCCGGCGATATCTCCTGCGGCAATGATCTCCTTGAAATCAATGACACCTTCGCCTACCGGTGCAATATCGGTTTTGATGACATCAAAGAACGGAGCCTCCCTGGTGTACATATCCTTAAGGTGGTAAAGCTGGAACCTGCCAGGGTATTTCTTGATGAGGTCAACAGGATTTTGCCCGGCCTTGCTTGCCCAGAACATATCCAGCTCCATGGTTACCAGGTCTTTATCCAGTTCTGCCAGCATCACATCGAAATATGGTACTTTGCCTTCGACAGTTGCGAATTCAAAATTATGATTATGGTAACCGAACTGGATCCCGTATTCTTTCATCACTGCACCTATCTTGTTCCAGTTTTCGGCCATCCTCTGGTAGCTGGCGATAGTGGTCCGCATCTCCTCTACTATCCATGGCTGCAAACAATATTTTACTCCCAGCTTAGCATGGTCTTCGGCCATTATTTTAGCATTGTCAAGAGTGACTCCGGCACCTTCGACCTGTGTATGGCTGCTCAGGATCTCCATCCCAAGATCCTTAACCATTTTAAGGAATTCATCGGGAGTACGATTATAGAACTTCCGGTTAGCATAATCGGCAAGCTCAACATATTTATATCCAATGTCTGAAACAATTTTTAGCGAGCCCTGGGCATCGGCAGTCATCGCATCCCTTATTGAGTAAAGCTGAAGGCCCAACCTGTAAAAACTCTTGCATCCGTATTGTGATATAAATGCTGCGCCTATTGCACCTGCAGCTGTTATCTTCAGGAACTCCCGTCTTGATTGTCTGGTTTTCATGGTTGAATTTATCTTAAGTTGTACTTTTGATTACAATATCAGAGCATAAAAATAATACTATACTTCCTAAAAATGAAATATGAGATAAAGATTCCTGAATTCAGTTCGTGGACCGGCAATGAGATTCCTCATTCCCCCCTGTTACTTGCAAATCACCATGTCATTCCGAGCAGTGCGAGGAATCTTAATCAGTAATCCCCCGGTATTTAAAAAAAGAAAATCTTTCTTACTGTAATTTTTAATACTTTTATTCCACTATTTTCGAATGAAGGGGAAGATTACAATATCATTTTTTTTTCTTGCATGTCTGATAAATACGTACGGGCAGCAGCCTGCTGACACTGGTCAGCGAAGGTTACAGAAGCTCGATGCAGCAGACCTGGCTTTCAGGGAAGATACACTGGAAATGAATGTCATTTCTGCAAGCCGTAGCTCGAAACGAATAGGAGAACTGCCTATTACAATATATGTCGTTACCAGGGATGACATCATCAAAAATCATTATAACTCCCTGATCGACATTATAAAGAGCCTTCCCGGAATGCTTGTTTCACAACCAGGAACAGGAGAACTGGGTGAGAGCTTCAAGTTAAGGGGACTGATCGGGAATCTATACACTATGATCCTGGTCAACGGGCTTCCGATAAAACCAAGTGCTACCGTCGGAATGCCTATCGGTGCACAGCTCCCTATCCGGCAGGCTGAAAGAATTGAGATCATCTACGGTCCGGCCGCCGCAGTTTATGGCGCCGATGCAGTTTCGGGTGTCATAAATATTATTACAAAAGAAGCCGAGAAAGGGACCTTCGTCATGGGAGATATTGGTCTAGGCCTGCTTGAGTACCGTAATGGCAATTTCATGGTAGGGGGAAAAACAGGAAAGAACAAGAACGTACTTCAGTACAGCTTCTACGGAGGATTGAGCGAGGTGAGCGACCTCAATGTCGAAAAGGGTTATGATAAAATCTATAATCCTCTTCAATATCTTCAGGAAGCCGGAAAGACTTATAATATAGGTAGTAAAGTATACAATCCGGTTGATATAACTGAACCAATTTTACGGGACGGGGGGATCAGGCCAGCCGATTTCATCAGAGAAAACTATCCTGTTAACTATGAAGGTTCTCTTACCCTTCCTCAGATCGAGGAACTGCCGGCCTCCGGGAACAACCTCGGGTTCCAGCTGAAATACAGGGGCATATCGCTTGCATTCAATAACATGTACAGAAGGACGCATAGTTCACTGGGACAATCGCCATACATGTTCAAATACAACAATCCTCAGAACTTCTGGGGTGAAAATATAAGGTCTACCACGTTAAGTTACAATCATGAATGGTCGCCTAAATTCTCTACTACAACCAACATTTCCAGCCTGGTATATAAAATGGATAATAATTCCAGCATGGGAATTACTTTCATGAATTATACCGACAAGGTTTACAGGTACGCAGCAAGCCGTGATATGCTGCTTGAGCAGCTGTTTACGATAATGCCCGGACCAAAGCTTGAGATAATGGCCGGCATCACATATCAGTATTCCGGCAATCTGCCGCAGACTAACTTTCTCAATGCTCCCTTTAACACAAAGGAGTATAGCTTTTTCAGCACAAAAATGGACCTGCTCGATACTTTAACAAATAATTTCGGGATTAATCCGCTTGTTTATCATAACGTGTCTGCCTTTGCCCAGGCATATTATTCCCTGAAAAAGTTCAGGTTCATGGGTGGAGTAAGGTTTGATGAAAACTCACAATATGGCTTTAGCTTTAGTCCAAGGCTGGCCGGTATGTACATATTGAATCCAAAAACAAGTTTTCGTGGTTCTGTAGGATTCGCCTACAAGGCTCCCCCGTCATCAATTGCATGGCAATCATTAGCATACAGAGCCGGTGGAAACCTCGACAGTCTAATATATCTCTCAGTTCCTAATCCTGAGCTGGATCCTGAGAAATTTATGTCCGTGGAAATAGGGCTAATCAGAAAATCAAAAAGAGGACTTAACACAAATATATCGTTATACTACAATGTAAGTAATGATCCCATTGTGGATCTCTATGTACCTACAGTCAGCCGTAACCTGCCTCTTGCAATAATGTACAGTTCAGAAGACAGTGTGCTGACGCGGGCGAACAGCTTTGAATCGGTGTCAAGGCAATTCGGTATTCAGAGCACGTTCAGGCGAAATGACCTGATCAAGAAGATTCACCTTGACCTTGAGCTGAGCCTGACCCTGGCAATGTATAGCGATAAGGCGCCTGATATAGTTAAGATTGCAACAGATTATATAAGCAATCTCTCACTCAATCCGAACCACTATGGCCAGCTGAAGTTATCGGCAGAACCGACCAAAAACCTGTATCTGCAAATAACCAGCATCTGGGAATCAAGCTGGCTGAGGGTTCTTATGCCGATCAAGGAAATCTATAATGAACTGGTAAAAGATTACGATGGCTTTTACAGTATGGACTTTGTTGCAAACTACAAGTTCGGCGCCAACCTTAATGGCTTCATAAAAGTCAATAATATCTTTGATGAGAGATACGGCGGTCCTGCTTATTCAGGGATGAGGACAGCACTGACCTATAATCCTCAAACAGGAAGGAGCATTTTCTTTGGCCTAACCTACACCCTGAACTGATGAAAAGAAAAGCCCTGGCTATAGCTATCTTTTTTACCTTTTCGTCGTGTATGAATTTTGCAGACGGTCAGGATACACTTCAGATAAGATCAGAAATAAAGCAAAGGCGTGATGCTGACTCTTCTCTTGCAGTAAGCTTGCTGATAAAAGCACGTGGATTTGTTTCAGCCATGCAGACTGACAGCGCAATCTCCTGTATCGACAGGTCTTTGTCTATATCCGGCGAAGGAGATTTCCTTCCTGTAGCTGCTTCTGATTATGAATTGCTTGCAACGATCTATGAATCTCAGAATAACTGGAATGAAACCCTCCGTAATTATATAAGAGCATCTGAAGCTTACAGAAAACTGAACGAGAACGGCAATGAGGCAAGAATACTGAATACACTTGCCGGTAATTACTTAAGGGAAGGCATCTATAAAAAAGCTGCCCTCTACTATGAACAGGAATTTTCACTGTATGAAAAGCAAAACTATGGCAGACTGGCTGCTTCAGCTGAAATGGCCGGGAAGTCATACTATAATCTGCCACTCGATTCCCTCTCGTCGGTCTGGTATGCAACTGCAGCTTCTTATTATGAATCAGCAGGTGATGCGGCAGGCTTGCTGAGATGTCGTGAGAAGCTGGGATTATTATATACACAGCTTAGATTTTATGACCAGGCATTAAAAGTATATAAAATTATTATCGACGGCTATAACAGGGATAATGATTACAGGAATTTAGCAGCGGTATCTAATCAGATAGGCTTCCTGATGTTCAGGAAGAGTGATATTAACGAAGCCCTGGTAAGCTTCAATAAGGCAATCGGGTTTTCGGAAAAAGGCGGAAGTGATGATTTCTTCCTTACTGATGCATGGTCGAATAAGGCAATATGCTATCAAAATCTTGAAAATGAGAAGGAGATGCTTGCATGCTTTGTCAAGGCACTTGATTATGCGAAGAATTCCGGGAGAACTGATGAAGCTGCCCGTATTGAGCGGATTATGGCAATGATATACTTCAGGAAAGGAGATAATTACCATGCTGAGGTATATTGCCGGAACTGTATCGAATCAGCAAAATCTTCAGGCAACCTTGATGTACTCCAGCTTTGTTATCGCGATTATTCAGGAGTCCTTGAAAGTGGTAACGACTTTATCAAGGCACTTGAATACTATGAGAAATATCTTAACCTGCGCGATTCCATTAATTATACAAACAGGCTTGCTGAAACGGAAGCTGCAGATAAAGTGGCCGAGTATGAAATTATTGAACAAAGGATCAGGGATGAGATCGATGCAGAGGAGATTCAGGGACTTGAAATTAAAAGATTAAATGCCGAAAATCAAAGCAGAG
>JAPLDY010000030.1 GCA_026391595.1 Bacteroidia bacterium | reverse complement strand
GGTCAAGATTTTCGGAAGAAAAACACCACTTGAACTCAGCTTTATGCAGGTAGAAAAAGATAATTAACTAAAGATATTGATAGTTGTAATATTTATAATGCTTCCTGAATGACTGTCATATACTCGCAATAAACACGCAAATTTTAAATTATGGCAAAAGAAGTTGCTGGACTTATAAAGTTACAGATTCGTGGCGGAGGAGCTAATCCATCTCCACCCGTCGGACCTGCACTGGGTTCTAAAGGTGTGAATATCATGGATTTCTGTAAGCAATTCAATGCGAGGACCCAGGACAAAGCTGGAAAAGTTATACCGGTTGTTATTACAGTATATGCTGACAAATCATTTGATTTTGTTACAAAAACCCCACCGGTGGCTGTTCAGCTTCTTGAGGTTGCTAAATCGAAGAAAGGTTCGAAAGAACCCAACAGGGATAAGGTAGCCCAGGTAACATGGGATCAGGTAAAATCAATTGCTAAGGACAAAATGGAAGACTTGAACTGTTTTACACTCGAGTCGGCCATGAAGATGGTAGCTGGTACCGCAAGAAGTATGGGGATTACCATGAAAGGTGATTTCCCGAACAAAATTTAACTAGAGAAAAATGACTAAACTTACCAAAAACCGTAAGGCTGCCCTTGAGAATCTCGAAAAGGACAAGCTCTATACGTTGAAAGAGGCATCAGTGATGGTCAAGGAAATGACCAAGACCAAATTCGATGCTTCCATCGACCTGGATGTAAGGTTAGGTATTGATCCAAGAAAATCCAACCAGATGGTTCGCGGCGTTGTTTCACTTCCTCACGGAACAGGCAAGCAGACACGTGTACTCGTTCTCTGCTCCCCCGATAAGGTTAATGAAGCAAATGAAGCCGGAGCCGATTTCGTTGGTCTTGACGATTACGTCGAAAAGATCAAAGGTGGCTGGACAGACATGGATGTGATAATAACCATGCCATCCGTTATGGGTAAAGTCGGTCAGCTCGGTAGGATACTCGGTCCTCGCGGACTGATGCCTAACCCGAAAAGTGGAACCGTTACAATGGAAATTGGTAAGGCTGTTAAAGAAGTGAAGCAGGGTAAGATTGATTTCAAAGTCGACAAAAGCGGAATCATTCATGCCTCTATCGGAAAAGTCTCATTTGAACCAAATAAGATCGCCGAGAATGCCAAAGAGTTTATCTCAATGGTAAATAAACTAAAACCGGCAGCTGCAAAGGGAACCTACATACGTAGCCTCTTCCTTTCAAGCACTATGAGCCCGGGGATAAAGATCGATCCAAAAGGTTTTGATGAATAATTTTAAAAACTCGGAGATTAATTATGAGACGTGAAGAGAAAACAGCTATCATAAACAGCCTTGCTGAGAAATTTAAAGAGTACAGCCACTTTTATCTGACTGATACTGCTCAGCTCAATGCTGAAGACACGAGCACACTGAGAAGAAGGTGCTTCGAAAGCGACATCAAGCTTATTGTCGTTAAGAACACTCTCCTTAAAAGAGTACTTGAGCAGTCTGGTGTGAACTTTGAAGAACTGTTCCCGGTTCTGAAAGGTACTACGTCCATCATGTTCGCTAATACCGGCAACAGCCCTGCAAAACTCATCAAGGAGTTCCGCAAGCAGCATGATAAGCCTGTTCTTAAGGCCGCATACGTTCAGGAGTCAATTTATGTTGGAGATAATATGCTCGACGCACTTGTCTCTATCAAGACCAAACAGGAACTCATCGGAGATATTATCCTCCTGCTGCAGTCTCCTGCCAAGAACGTTATATCAGCCCTTCAATCAGGTGGAAATAAATTACATGGTGTTCTTGAAACACTGTCAAAAAAAGAGTAATAATTATAGTATAATCAAATTAAAAATTCAATAACAATGGCAGATCTTAAGAAATTTGCAGAGGAACTGGTTAACCTGTCTGTAAAAGAAGTAAACGAACTGGCTAAAATACTTAAAGATGAGTATGGAATCGAACCTGCTGCTGCAGCTGTTGCAGTTGCTGGTCCTGCTGCTGGTGGCGCAGCACCCGCTGCTGAAGAAAAATCATTATTCACTGTTTTCCTTAAAAGTGCTGGCGGACAGAAATTGCAGATCGTTAAGCTTGTTAAAGACATAACAGGTCTTGGTCTGAAGGAAGCTAAAGCAGTAGTTGACGCTGCTCCGGGACCGGTTAAGGAAAATGTATCAAAAGACGAAGCAGAAACTATCAAAAATCAATTAGTAGACGCAGGAGCTGAAGTTGAACTTAAATAAGTCATACCTCATAGCTGGGTTATCATAGGTTTGGTCCTGATAAAAATCGGGACCAGGCCTTTTCGTTCTTTTAATTATACGTTCACTTAATCTTTTATTAGATGCCATCAAAAAATACCGAAAGAATAAGTTTCGCCTCAAGAAAAAACCAGCTCGATTATCCTGATTTTCTTGAAGTTCAGTTGAAATCATTCTGTGAGTTCTTTCAGCTGGGAACAACTCCCGAAAACAGGAAAAGAGAAGGACTTTACAAGGTTTTTACTGAAAACTTCCCGATTACCGATACAAGAAACAATTTCGTTCTTGAATTTCTGGATTATTATATCGACCCTCCCCGCTATACAATCGAAGAATGTATAGAACGCGGCCTTACCTTCAGCGTACCGCTTAAGGCAAAGCTCAAGCTTTACTGTACCGATCCTGAACATGAGGATTTCGATACGGTCATTCAGGATGTTTACCTGGGAACTGTTCCGTATATGACCGAGAGAGGCACTTTCGTCATTAATGGCGCAGAAAGGGTCGTTGTGTCACAGCTGCACAGATCTCCTGGAGTATTCTTCGGACAAAGCATACACGCAAACGGTACAAAACTCTATTCAGCACGCATAATCCCCTTCAAGGGTTCGTGGATAGAATTCGCCACCGACATCAATAATGTGATGTACGCATATATTGACAGGAAGAAAAAGCTTCCCGTGACAACTCTCCTCCGCGCTATCGGTTTCGAAAGCGACAAGGAAATACTCGAGATTTTCAACCTCGCAGAAGAACATAAAGTCTCAAAAACCAGCATCAAGAAACTCGTTGGCCGCAAACTTGCTGCCAGAGTTCTTAAAACATGGGTCGAAGACTTTGTAGATGAAGATACAGGCGAGGTAGTTTCAATAGAAAGAAATGAGGTGATCCTCGACAGGGAACTGGTGATCGAACCTGAACATGTCGACCTTATTGTCGACTCAGGTGCAAAGACAATTCTTCTTCACAAGGAAGATGCAAGCCTGTCGGATTACGCAATAATATATAACACACTCCAGAAAGATCCCTGCAACTCCGAAAAAGAAGCAGTGATCTATATCTACCGCCAGCTTCGCAATGCTGAACCACCCGATGAGGCAACCGCCCGCGACGTGATCGACAAACTTTTCTTCTCCGACAAAAGATATGATCTTGGCGAAGTAGGCCGTTACAGGATCAACAAAAAACTCGGCCTTAATACCGAGATGTCTGTAAAGATTCTGACCAGGGAAGATATTATCAAGATCATCGGTTACCTGATTGAGCTTATCAACTCAAAGACCGATATCGATGATATCGACCACCTGAGCAACAGGAGAGTACGCACCGTTGGCGAGCAACTCTATGCACAGTTCGGGGTTGGCCTTGCACGTATGGCACGTACCATCCGCGAAAGAATGAACGTAAGGGACAATGAGGTGTTCACACCTGTTGACCTTATAAATTCAAAGACTCTTTCATCAGTTATTAATTCCTTCTTCGGAACAAATCAGCTGTCGCAGTTCATGGATCAGACCAACCCGCTGGCAGAGATGACGCACAAACGTCGTATGTCAGCCCTCGGACCCGGCGGTCTTTCACGCGAGAGAGCAGGTTTTGAAGTCAGGGATGTTCACTATACCCATTATGGCCGCCTCTGTCCGATAGAAACACCGGAAGGACCAAACATAGGTCTTATCTCGTCATTATGTATATATGCGAAAATTAATGACCTCGGCTTTATCGAAACTCCATACCTTAAAGTAAATAGCGGACAGGTTGATTTCAGCAAAGATGGTATTGTATGGATGAGCGCTGAGGAAGAAGAAGAGAAAATGATTGCCCAGGCCAATGCCCCGTTAAAGAAGGACGGACATTTTGAAGAGGCAAGGGCAAAATGCAGATACGAAGCAGACTATCCTATCGAAGAGGTCGGAAAGATCGACTTTATGGATGTGGCTCCGAACCAGATCGCCTCAATAGCAGCATCATTAATCCCATTCCTCGAACACGATGACGCCAACAGGGCACTCATGGGTTCAAACATGATGCGTCAGGCAGTACCTCTGATCAATCCCCAGACCGCTATTGTAGGAACCGGACTCGAGGCACAGGTCATAAGAGACAGCCGCATTCTGTATGTTGCTGAAGGTGACGGTATTGTTGAATATGTTGATTCAAATGAGATTGTCGTAAGATATACACGCACCGATGAGGAGAAATTCGTGAGCTTCGACGACGATACGAAACGTTATGTCCTTCCCAAATACAAAAAGACAAACCAGAATACCTGTATTAACCTTGTCCCTGTAGTTAAAAAGGGAGAAAAGGTTAAGAAGGGACAGGTGCTTACCGAAGGCTATGGGACGAAAAAAGGTGAACTTGCGCTCGGAAGGAACCTGAAGGTGGCATTCATGCCATGGAAAGGTTACAACTTTGAGGATGCAATAGTAGTCTCTGAGAAGGTCGTTGAGGAAGATATGTTCACATCTGTTCATATCGATGAGTACCTTCTTGAAGTGCGCGATACAAAGCGCGGTCTCGAGGAACTTACCTCAGATATCCCTAACGTAAGCGAAGAGGCAACGAAGAATCTTGATGAGAATGGTCTTATCAGGATAGGTGCCCGTATAAGGCCGGGAGACATCCTCATTGGCAAGATCACTCCGAAAGGAGAATCTGATCCTTCACCTGAGGAAAAACTCCTGCGTGCAATATTCGGAGACAAGGCCGGCGATGTCAAGGATGCATCACTGAAAGCTGGTCCTTCACTTGAAGGCGTCGTGATAGACAAAAAACTTTTCACCCGGGCTATCAAGGACAGGAAGGCAAAAGCAAGCGAGAAACCGCATCTGGATAAGATCGAGAACGAATTCAACAAGAGCGTTGAAGATCTTAAATCGAGGCTTGTCGATAAGCTTTTCATTCTGGTCAATGGTAAAACATCACAGGGTGTCAAGGATTATCTTAACGTGGATGTTATTCCAAAGGGAAGCAAATTCACGCTTAAGCAGCTCCAGGAAGTCGATTTCCTTAATGTCAATCCTAACAAGTGGACCACCGACAAGAAGAAAAACGATAGCATAAAACAGCTCCTTCATAATCATTCCCTGAAACATAAGGAGATTGACGGCGTTTACAAGCGCAAGAAATACAATCTTACTATTGGCGATGAACTGCCAGCCGGTATTGTACGTCTTGCCAAGGTATATATTGCCAAGAAAAGAAAGGTCAAGGTTGGCGATAAGATGGCAGGACGCCATGGTAATAAGGGTATTGTTGCCAAGATCGTTCGTCAGGAAGATATGCCTTTCCTTGAGGACGGAACACCAGTCGATATCGTACTTAACCCGCTTGGCGTGCCTTCCAGGATGAACCTCGGACAGATTTATGAAACTGTTCTTGGCTGGGCCGGACAGAAGCTTGGACTTCTTTTCTCGACACCTATTTTCGATGGTGCTACTATAGACCAGATCACTGAATATACCGAAAAAGCCGAACTGCCCAAGTACGGAAAGACATATCTCTATGACGGAGGCACCGGTGAAAGATTCGACCAGCCTGCTACTGTAGGTGTGATATATATGCTTAAGCTTGGTCATATGGTTGACGATAAGATGCATGCACGTTCCATAGGGCCATATTCGCTGATCACACAGCAGCCTCTTGGAGGAAAAGCACAATTCGGAGGCCAGCGTTTTGGTGAAATGGAAGTATGGGCTCTTGAAGCATTCGGTGCTGCACATATTCTGCAGGAGATACTTACAATAAAGTCCGACGACGTTGTTGGTCGCGCAAAAGCTTATGAAGCTATTGTCAAGGGAGAGCCGATGCCGCAACCTGGTATTCCCGAATCCCTGAACGTCCTGTTGCACGAGCTGAGAGGCCTTGGATTGAGTGTAATACTTGACTAACAGCCTGTTCCGGTATCTATTATTAAACGAATAAGAAAAAAATCAGTATATGTCATTCAGAAGAGATAACAAAACGAAAACCAGTTACTCCAAGATCTCCATAGGTCTCGCTTCACCTGAAGAGATACTCGATCGCTCAAGCGGTGAAGTGCTGAAGCCTGAAACAATAAACTACCGTACCTATAAGCCTGAGCGCGACGGTCTGTTCTGCGAAAGGATCTTTGGTCCGGTAAAAGATTATGAATGCCACTGCGGGAAATACAAGAGAATACGTTATAAGGGTATTGTTTGTGACCGTTGCGGCGTTGAAGTCACGGAGAAGAAAGTACGTCGTGAAAGAATGGGACATATATCGCTTGTCGTTCCTGTTGCACACATCTGGTACTTCAGGTCATTGCCGAACAAGATCGGTTACCTGCTTGGACTCCCGACGAAAAAGCTTGATTCCATAATTTACTATGAGAGATACGTTGTCATCAATCCGGGTATCAAGGCAGCAGATGGCGTAAAACAGTATGATTTCCTTACAGAAGAGGAGTATCTCGAAATTACCGAATCCCTTCCCAAGGAGAACCAGTACCTTGACGATTCAGATCCAAACAAGTTCATTGCGGATATGGGTGCTGAAGCCCTGTACAGACTTCTTTCCCGTCTCGACCTCGATGAAATGTCATATTCGCTTCGTCACAGGGCAAATACAGAGACTTCACAGCAGCGCAAAAATGAGGCTCTCAAGCGTCTGCAGGTTGTTGAAGCTTTCAGGGATTCAAAACATGTCAACAAGCCTGAATGGATGATTATCAAGGTTGTGCCAGTTATCCCGCCTGAGCTGAGACCTCTTGTTCCGCTCGATGGCGGCCGTTTTGCAACAAGCGACCTCAATGATCTCTACAGGCGTGTTATTATAAGAAATAACCGTCTGAAAAGGCTTATAGAAATAAAGGCACCCGAGGTAATACTTCGCAACGAGAAGCGTATGCTCCAGGAAGCTGTCGATTCACTTTTCGACAACTCAAGAAAAGCAAACGCAGTCAAGACTGATGCCAATCGTCCTCTTAAATCACTTAGCGACAGCCTTAAAGGCAAACAGGGAAGATTCCGTCAGAACCTTCTCGGCAAGAGGGTTGACTATTCTGCCCGTTCTGTGATCGTCGTTGGTCCTGAACTTTATCTTCATGAATGCGGTCTGCCGAAAGATATGGCAGCTGAGTTATATAAGCCTTTTATTATCCGCAAACTCATTGAGCGGGGAATAGTAAAAACTGTCAAGTCGGCAAAGAAGATCGTCGACAGAAAGGATCCTGTTGTTTGGGATATCCTTGAGAATGTGCTCAAGGGACACCCGGTTCTTCTGAACCGTGCTCCTACACTTCACAGGCTCGGTATTCAGGCATTTCAGCCTAAGCTTATTGAAGGCAAAGCTATTCAGCTTCACCCGCTCGTATGTACAGCATTCAACGCAGACTTCGACGGCGACCAGATGGCTGTTCACCTTCCTCTGGGAAATGGTGCAGTACTCGAAGCTCAGATGCTTATGCTGGCTTCTCATAATATTCTTAACCCTGCCAACGGTGCGCCGATAACCGTTCCTTCACAGGATATGGTTCTCGGGCTTTACTATATAACAAAAGGAAGGAAGAGCACTGACGACGATAAGGTCAGGGGAGAAGGTATTATATTCTATTCACCGCAGGAGGTTGCAATTGCATATAACGAAGGCAAGATCGACCTTCATGCCATTATAAAGGTTAAGGTTAATGACAGGATTGATGGAGAATTAGTCAATCATATAATTGAGACTACAGTCGGGCGCGTGATGTTCAATCAGTTTGTACCCAAAGAAGTTGGCTATATAAATGAGATCCTTACCAAGAAATCGTTAAGGGATATTATCGGACGGGTTCTCAAGCTTTCGGGCATGGCAAAAACTGCCGACTTCCTTGATGCTATAAAGAACCTTGGGTTCTATATGGCCTTCAAAGGTGGATTGTCGTTCAACCTCGATGATGTTATTATTCCTGAGGAGAAAACAAAACTGGTTACCGAGGGATATGAACAAGTTGAGGAGGTGCTGAACAACTACAGCATGGGTTTCATTACCAATAACGAACGGTATAACCAGATAATTGACATCTGGACACACGTCAATGCCAGGCTCACCCAGTCGCTTATGAAGCAGCTTTCTGCCGACAAGCATGGCTTCAATTCAGTATATATGATGCTTGACTCCGGTGCCAGGGGATCAAAGGAACAGATCCGCCAGCTCTCAGGAATGAGGGGTCTTATGGCCAAACCTCAGAAATCAGGATCCACAGGCTCAGATATTATTGAGAACCCAATCCTTTCAAACTTTAAGGAGGGTCTGACGGTTCTTGAGTACTTCATCTCAACACACGGTGCACGTAAAGGTCTTGCCGATACAGCTTTGAAAACAGCCGATGCCGGTTATCTTACACGCCGCCTTGTGGATGTCTCACAGGATGTGATAATCAATGAGGAAGACTGCGGGACTCTCAGAGGCCTTGTAGCAACAGCCATCAAGAAAAACGAAGAGGTTGTTGAATCCCTGTATGAAAGGATACTGGGACGTACTACCATCCATAATGTATATCATCCTCTTACCGGCGAGCTTATTGTGGAGGCTGGTCAGGAGCTGACAGAGGAACTTGCCAAGAAAATTGAGGATTCACCAATCGAACAGGTAGAGATCCGTTCGGTGCTTACATGCGAATCGAAAAAAGGAGTTTGTGCAAAATGCTATGGTCGTAACCTCTCAACCGGACCTATGGTTCAGAAAGGTGAGGCCACAGGAGTTATTGCAGCTCAGAGTATTGGTGAACCCGGAACTCAGCTTACCCTGCGTACTTTCCATGTCGGAGGTACTGCATCCAATATTACAACTGAATCAAGACTGGTTGCACGATATGGCGGTATAGCAGAGATTGAAGAATTAAGATCTGTTCCCAGGAAAGATACTGAAAAGGGCAACATCGAAATAGTTATAGGTCGTCTTGCTGAATTAAGGATCATTGACAAGAAAACGGGTATTGCCCTTACAACACATACAATTCCTTACGGATCAAAGCTTTATGTAAAACCCGGACAGGAGATCGAGAAAGGTAAGCTTATCTGCGAATGGGATCCGTTCAATGCGGTTATCATTTCAGAAGTTGGCGGAAAGATAGGTTACGATTACCTTATAGAAGGTATCACTTTCCATGAGGAGTCTGATGAGCAGACCGGATTCAAGGAGAAAGTCATTATTGAGAGCAGGGATAAGACAAAGAACCCGGCTATCAAGATACTTGCACCGAAAGGCGGCGAAGAGCTCAAGCTTTATAACCTTCCTGTTGGTGCGCACCTTGTTGTTGATACCAACAAGCTCGTTGAAGCAGGCGAGGTACTTGCAAAAATACCTCGTGCTGTTGGTAAGTCAGGCGATATAACAGGAGGTCTTCCGAGGGTTACCGAACTTTTTGAGGCACGCAACCCGTCAAACCCTGCAATTGTATCTGAGATTGACGGTGAAGTTACATTCGGAAAGATAAAGAGAGGCAACAGGGAAATTACTATCAAGTCGAAAACCGATGAGATGAAGAAATACCTCGTTCCGCTTTCAAAACAGATACTTGTTCAGGAAAATGATTATGTCAAGGCAGGTATACCTCTTTCCGACGGAGCCATCACTCCTTCGGACATCCTTGCTATCAAAGGTCCGACAAAGGTTCAGGAATATATTGTTAATGAGATCCAGGAGGTATATCGTCTTCAGGGTGTGAAAATTAATGACAAGCATTTCGAGATCATCGTGCGCCAGATGATGCGTAAAGTAGAGATCGTTGATCCGGGCGATACTAAATTCCTTGAGCGTCAGGTTGTTGACAAGCTCGAGTTCATGGATGAAAACGACTGGATCTATGGCAAGAAAGTAATTATCGACGGAGGCGACTCACAAATGCTTAAACCGGGGATGATTGTTACTGCAAGAAAACTCAGGGATGAAAATTCTGTTCTGAAGCGCAAAGACCTCAAGGTGGTTGATTCAAGGGATGCAATCCCGGCAACATCAAGCCAGGTGCTGCAAGGTATCACCCGTGCAGCCCTTCAGACAAACAGCTTCTTTTCTGCTGCATCATTCCAGGAGACTACCAAGGTACTGAACGAAGCAGCTATTCTTGGAAAAGTTGATAAGCTGGAAGGTCTTAAGGAAAACGTTATTGTTGGTCACCTTATACCTGCAGGAACAGGTCAAAGGGAATATAACGGCATAATCGTAGGTTCTCTTGAAGAATATGAAAGCCTTGTAGGTGGTGATCAGGGAAACGAGGTTGCAGCTGAAGTTGAAGAAGTTGATTCAAAGAAAAAATCTTAAATAAATAGCGATGGCAGATCCGAAAGATCAGAACCAGATCAGTATTGAGCTGAATGAGGAAATCGCCCAGGGCATCTATTCAAACCTGGCGGTTATAACGCATTCGCCTTCAGAATTCGTTATTGACTTTGTGCGCATAATGCCTGGCATTCCAAAGGCACAGGTAAAGTCAAGGATAATACTGACTCCCGAGCATGCAAAAAGGCTCGTGGCTGCATTACAGGATAATATCGCCAAATTTGAATCGGTCCACGGACCGATAAAGGAAGTAAAGGGCTCCGGGCCTGTTATGCCTCTGAGTTTCGGAGGACCGACAGCCCAGGCCTGAGCTAATGCCAGATAACTCCAATACCAAGCCGTCAAAGAAGGTTTTGACGGCTTATTTTTTGATTTCAATGAAATAAAAACGTACTTTGCATGTTTAATTTAAATGCAATCTGATATTTATACGATGAAAGGTTACATTATTGGTAAGATACTTGTAGTTCTGATCTTTATATCACCTGTCTTTTTCGTCAACGGCTGCAAAAAACAGGAAAAATGTGGCTGCGACGGGGATATTCTTTATTCGATTGGTCCAAATACCTTAAATTATTCTGATTTGCGCGTAAGCGGGGAAGGATCATCAATGTCTTTCATGATAGGATATGACACATATTATTTTTGCAACCCTGTTGAGATGTACGAAAAATATAAGAAAATAAATCCGGAGGACCAGATCCTGATATCTGGCGACCTTTACTGGGACTGCAATTATGTATCACAGTCAAGCCAGTCTTCATACTACTATTATTATAAGTATTATAATATCAACGTAACCGAGCTAAAGTCCTATCTTTACGGGAAATAGAAGGATTTTCATGATTCAGTTTACCTTATCCTTTGCAGGCGCCGGAAGAGTAGCCGGAGCTCTCTGCAGGGAAATGTTTCACTCAGGGCTAAAAATAAATCAGATAGTTTCGGAATCAAAATCAGAGGGCACTCTTCTTGCCCGTGACTGTCATGCCAGGTGGTCATCCGGTCTTTCGTTCGATGAACCAAATCATATTATCATAGTTGCCGTCCCTGACCAGAAGTTAAAGGAAGTTCTGGCATCGATCAGATGCCCTGAAGAGTGTATTGTTGCTCATACGGCGGGCAGCTATGGCCTTGAAGTGTTCCCTTCGACAATAAGGAAGGCAGGTGTCTTTTATCCGCTGCAAACCTTTTCAAAAGGAAGAGATGTCAGCTTCAAAGATCTTCCTTTTTTGATTGAGGTTTCAGATAATGATTCCGGGAAAATTCTGCATGATCTGGCTGCCTCAATAGGAGGGAAGGTGTATTTCATTGATTATGAGCGCAGGAAGATGATTCACCTTGCCGCAGTGTTTGTAAATAACTTTACAAATTATATGCTGACTGCAGGAAATGAGATGGCATCGAGGGCAGGTCTTTCGCTTGAAATATTCGAACCATTGATCAGAGAAACAATTGGCAAAGCACTTGAAAAAGGTCCTGAAGAATCACAAACCGGTCCGGCAATAAGGCATGATTTTAATACTATTGAAATGCATCTGGAATTATTATCTTTCTCTCCTGAATTGCAGAATATCTACCGGGGAATGACAGATTTAATCATAAAACATTACGAAAAGCGCTGATAATGACAAACTTCAAGGAAGGGCTTGCAGATGTAAAGGCATTTATCTTTGATATTGACGGAGTGCTGTCGCTTCAGACAATAAGCCTGAATGCCTTTGGTGTACCAAACAGGAGTGTCAACCTGCGTGATGGGTATGCCCTGCAGCTGGCTGTCAAAAAGGGCTACCGGATTGGAATTATTTCCGGCAGCAATTCGAAAGAGTACCAGAAAAGACTTAAGACACTGGGAGTGACGGAGATATATCTTAACAGCAGATCCAAGCTGGATCATTATAAGAACTTTAAGAATAAATTTGATCTGAAGGATTCGGAGATACTGTTTATGGGAGACGATATCCCCGATTTTGAAGTGATGAAAGTAGCCGGTGTTCCAGTTTGTCCTTCTGATGCCGACAGCGAAATAAAACAGGTTGCCCTTTACATTTCAGACAAAAAGGGAGGTGAAGGATGTGCCAGGGATGTTATTGAACAGGTGTTAAGGCTTCATAATAGCTGGATGGACGCGGACGCTTTTTCATCTGATAAATGTGAACCTTATCCAGACACCCGATGCGGCTGCTCAGATGATTCTTCAGCTTCCCTGGTATGATTTCATGATCCTTGTCTTTGCCACGGTTTGCATTACTGCAGCAGGATATGTGATAAACGATTACTTCGACATCAAGACCGATCTTATTAACAGGGGGAAAGTAATTGTTGGCACCAGGATTTCAAGACAGAAAGCAATGATGTGGCACTCTGTTTTCAATATCGCGGGAGTGGCCGCTGGATTTTATGTTTCTGCCCGTGCAGGATATTTCTGGATGGGAATTCTCTTTCTTCTTGTTTCCGGATTACTCTACTTCTATTCAGCCAGTTACAAGCGCCAGTTCCTTGTTGGAAACTTGATCGTATCGATTCTCACAGCTATGGTTCCCCTTCTGGTTATCTTTTACGAATGGCCGGCAATCTATCGATATTACACTTTAAATGCTACAGATGTTCCCAAACTCGATTTTCTATTCTACTGGATTGGAGGTTTTGCTCTTTTTGCCTTCCTGACAACACTTACCCGGGAAATAATAAAGGATATTGAAGATTTTGAAGGTGATATGGCCTATGGCCGTAATACAATACCTGTAGTAATTGGTATACCGGCCTCAAAAGTTGTTTCAGTCATACTGCTGGTTATTACGGTGGCTCTGCTTTACCTGGTCTGGTTTTTTTATGTCCACGATTGGATTACACTGGCTTATATGTCGGTTGCCGTCGTTCTGCCGCTACTCCTGGTCATTTACAGGGTAGCTTCCGGCAGAAACAAAGGACATATTCATAGTGCTAGCAACATAATGAAACTGGCGATGCTTACGGGTATCCTATATTCCCTGGTCGTTAAAGCAATAATATTCTGGAACCTGCTGTGAGATGGTTATTGACGGACTGAATAAATACAGGATTATCCTTGCCTCGCGTTCGCCAAGACGGCAACAGCTTCTTCATGAAATGGGCCTCAGGTTTGAGGTCGTAATCAGAGAATATGAAGAGTCATTTCCTGCAAACCTTAAAGGCGAAGAGATTGCTGTTTATCTTGCAAGTGCAAAAGCAAAAAGCTTTATAAATGAAGTGTCAGTTAATGAGATAGTTATCACAGCCGACACTATAGTCTGGTGCAATAATGAAGTGCTAGGCAAACCTGCAGATCCAGATGATGCAAAAAGGATGATCAGAAAGCTCTCAGGAAATACCCATGAGGTTATAACAGGTGTAACTCTGTTGTCAGCCTCAAGGGAAAGAACCTTTTCTGATATAACGAGCGTCAGATTTGAAAAGCTCTCCGAAGAAGAGATTTCTTATTATGTCGACAATTTCAAACCTTTTGATAAGGCAGGAGCTTATGGTATCCAGGAATGGATAGGAGTTGCAGCATGCAGCCGTATCGAAGGCTCATACTTTAATGTTGTTGGACTGCCTGTGCAGAAACTGTATAGTGAACTTAAAGAATTTATAAGATAACAAGTACCCTTCCCCCAACCCCCTTCCCTGCTAAAGCAAGGCAGGGGGCCTATTAATTGTGTACAAATGGATTCCTCCTCTTTGCTTCAGCAGAGAGGGGGAAAAGAAGGGGGTGAGTACATGTAAACATAAAATTACTATGATCATGAAAAAACTACTATTACTTTCAACATTCTTATTCATAACCCTCTTTGCAACCGCCATTCCGGATGAGGGAATGTGGATCCCAATCCTTATTGAGAAATACAATATTAAGCTTATGCAGGAGAAGGGATTCAAGCTGACAGCAGAAGATATCTACAGTGTGAACAAAGCCAGTATGAAGGACGCAGTGGTAATGTTTGGAGGAGGTTGTACAGGAGAACTTATATCTCCCGAAGGACTATTGATTACCAATCATCATTGCGGTTACGGGACAATTCAGCGGCTTTCAAGCATTGAGCACAATTACCTTGCCGACGGATATTGGGCAATGTCGCGCGACCAGGAGATTCCCAGCCCCGGATCATTTGTAACTATTCTAAAGAGAATGGAAGATGTTACTGATAAAATGTTCAAGGGGGTAACCGATGGTATGGATAACGAAGCTCGTCAGCAGTTACTTAATACAAATTCTGAAGAGATAAGGAAAAATGCAATTGAGGGCACAAACTATACTGCAAGGGTAACTCCTTTTTACATGGGGAACCAGTATTTCCTGATGGTATATGAAACGTTTAACGACATTCGTTTTGTAGGAGCTCCTCCTGAGGCTATAGGAAAATTCGGAGGAGAGACTGATAACTGGGTATGGCCGCGTCACACCGGCGATTTTTCGGTCTGGAGGGTATATGCCAGCAAGGATAATAAGCCTGCAGCCTACTCATCTGATAATGTACCGTACAAACCTCTTTATCATTTCCCAATATCGCTTAAAGGGGTGCACGAAGGCGACTTTACGATGATATTCGGATATCCAGGATCAACTTCTGAATATGCACCTTCATACTATATAGATATGGTGAAGAACTATATCAATCCGAAAAGAATAGCTATTCAGACGGCTAAAATAGAGATAATGGAAGCCGCAATGAATACAGATCCACTGATCAGACTTCAGTATTCAGCGAAAAAATTTGGCATTGCAAATGGCTGGAAGAAGTCGATAGGAGAGAACCAGGGATTGGAAAGGATGAAGACAATAGAGAAAAAGCAGGAGTACGAAAAACGTCTTACGGAATGGATCAGCGCTGATGAGGGACGGAAGGCAAAGTTTGGTGATCTGCTTCCATCTTATGAGAAACTGTATGCCCAGCTAAGGGATTATTCACTTGTAAACAGCTTTACCAGCGACGCGTTTTTCAGCAGTGGGGCAGAGGCTGTCGGATGTGCCAGGAATATGATGACACTGGCCGGACTTTATGAGACTGTTCCTGATGAAGCAAGGATAAGCGTGGTCAAAAGCGAACTGCTTGTTGGAGCTAAGGGATTCTTCAAGAACTATAATCCTGAAACTGACAAAAAGCTTTTTGTTTCTATTATGAAGTTATATGGAGAAAATCTGGATCCTGAATGGCAGGCGCCGGAATACATTAAGATCAAAAATTCCTGCAAGGGAGATTTTCAGGTTCTGGCAGATAAACTATATCCCGCAACGATATTTGCTGATGAGGCAAAATTCATTGCATTTGTCAATGCTTTTAACACGGGCAGTGTGGCAAAGCTTCAGAAAGATCCCATCTACAGACTTGCAAAAAGTGTCAGCAATTTTATTTCTGAAAATGTGAGAGGCGGGCTGAACCGGATATCGTCTGAGGTTCAAAAGCTTAATCCCTTATATATGACGGCACAGATGGAATTTGAAAAGGATCGCATATTCTATCCCGACGCAAATTCAACACTCAGAGTGGCTTATGGATCGGTTAAAGGATATTACTCAAAGGATGCTATATATTTTAAGCACTATACAACACTGAAAGGGATTATTGAGAAAGATAATCCAGAGATATTCGATTATGATGTTCCTGACAGACTCAGGCAGCTCTATGAATCAAGGGATTATGGACGTTATACCCAGGATGGAGAAGTGCCTGTCTGCTTCATAGCCAATAACCATACAACAGGAGGTAATTCAGGTTCACCGGTGCTGAATGCTGAGGGGAATCTTATAGGTATAAACTTCGACAGGGCATGGGAAGGTGTTGCCAGCGATTTGGCATTTAATCCCGATCAGAGCCGTAATATAAGCCTCGACATCAGGTATGCGCTGTTTATCATAGACAAGTTTGCAGGGGCAGGGTATCTGTTGAAGGAGATGACGATTGTGGAGTAAATAACACGTACTCACCCCCTTATTTTCCCCCTCTCTGGTAAACCAAAGAGGGGGAATCATATTTTGTAATATCCTAATATTCAGAAATATATATGGTCATTCACTCCCTTCTTTGCTTTAGCAGAGAAGAGCCTGTCCCGCTTCAGCGGGAGGGCAGGGGGATGAGTGCATGTAGTCAGAACCTGATCGTATATTTCACCTTCACCCGTGCCTCATAGGCTTCGGGAGTGAATCGGTCTAAAGGATCGATTATTGGTGAATTGAAAGTCAGAAATACTTCTTTCCCGGGTTTTATTATCCACTGGAATCTCGATTGCCATCCGATCTTCTCAGTCTTGTTGTCGTACTGTACAAAATTGGACCATGATATACTGGGACTGAAAAGGAAATTCAGATTTGCCCGGTATATCCTTGTAACAAAGTCACCTTCCTTCAGATCAACCCATCTGTGTTCAGCATCAAGACCCAGGTATACAGGAACGCATATCTTATAACCGGTCTGTACAAGAAGATCGGTCCTTTTACCCGAATAAAAGGTACCAAAACCAAGTTTTGCAAGCGCCCACAAATTCCTCCGTTTTGCTGAAGTGACCATTAATGTATGTCGCCAGAAGTAATAATTGTCGACTGGGATTGAGATCGACTTGAATATTGCAAATGGTTCATCCAGCTTTTCAAACTGATACTGCGATGAAAATGAAACTATATCGCCACTTAAATATGTGATCTCAAAATACTTGAGATTAACTTCTGCAGTCAGGAGATCTCCACCTTTCAAGTCTGTAATAAATGAGTAGTCCGCTCCCGTCTTAGCCTGAAGTATCGGTGAATTTTTTGGACGCGGGCCAAGTGTCAGTCCACCATAAACATCCCTTATACCCGTGCGAGGAATAAATCCCAGTCCGGGTATGAAGTTGTCACCAATCTGCATGTATCCTAACCTGAAGTTCAGAAAATCGTTAGGGAAATTAAGCTCGGTTCCGAATGACAGATCGTTTCCTCTTAATCCGGTCGTGAAGGACTTCATGCCATAGAGAGTGCAGTTTATATTCTTATTGCCTTTAAGCTCTGAACTTCCCAGTTTAAGGTCGATCCCTGCCAGTGAGTTACCTGCATCCGAAAATGCATTCCCGTTAGTTCCGATAATTCCTATAGAAGATTGTTTTCCTATATTATAGGATACTCTGCCGACAGTATATCCCGGATTTTCCCACGCGTTGTCATCCTTGATGTGAAGAAATCCGAAGTTCCAGTTTCCTGCTTTCCCGGTGAATTTGCCTCCATATTTAATAGTGACAGGATCTCCTGAACTATCGAGGCCAATGCGCCGGGAAAAGAAAGGGATCATGGCAGTATTCTTTGGGTTGTCATTTTTCAGGAAAATAGAGTGAAAAACGGGTAAGGTTGATTTGTTTCTCATCAACCTCGGTCTGCGCAAAGTCAGTGTTGGCTGTCAATGCTATCTTCAGTGAAGGAGTTATCTGGTAAAAAGCGTCCATGCCAATATCGATGACTAGCTCAGGATCAGAGTTTTCCTTTTTACTTAAACCTCCTGTTGCATAAGGGATCAGATCGAGGCCAATTCCCTGGGTCATACCTTTCAGTCCTGTCAATCTGCCCTCATCCGAGACCTGGAATTTATCAGAATTGAGAGAAGTTGCAGGCCATGTAGCGGTCTCCGATTTTCTTTTAACATAGCGTATACATTTCAGACCCCACGTTTCAGATGCTTTATTGAAGCCCATGGTCTTGAAGGGGATGATCAGTTCCCCCTCCCAGCCTGTCTCTGTTATCTTTGCCTTTCCGTCCCATATTCCGTCCCAGGCTTTATTGAAATATTTCCCGTTTTCGTTGATAAGCGCATCGCCGATGCTTCCCCTGGGGCCGAGCTGGAACCAGTAACCACTGCGGCCGTCAAGATAAGTGTCGAAGATAATCTGGATCCTGTCGTCTTCGCCGAGGCTTACATCGCGTGCAAGTTCTTTGGCGATTATACCCTTTGGATCATCAAAACATCTGATACCTACATATATATTATTGTGATCGAACAGAAAAAGAAATTCTGTTTTTTCCGTGACAGGATCTCCGTTTCTAGGTTCCTTTTGGTAGAGTTCTTTTACAACAGCAGCACCGGCCCACACTTCATCGTCAACGAATCCGTCAATTGCAGGTGCTTTTTCCGTAAAAACAGCCTTGATCTCAGGTTGTGAGAGGAGTTTTGAAGAATAAATAAATGACAGGCAAAAAATGAATACCGAAACCCGGAATACGTTTAGTTCATTTTTTGCAATTGAGACTATTCGCATTCCTGTGTTACAATAAGTAAATATAAATTCAGGTGTAAATATATTTATTTAGTGAATACTACCGGAACTCTTTAATCAAATTTACCTTATCAGTATATTTCTGAACATTGGCTTCCTGCTGATCGATCTGTTCCTGGAATTTCACCTGTATCTTATCGTTCTTTGGGATACTTGATCTGACCTTCTCAATCTCTTTCTGATATTTGCTGATCCTGTTTTCTGTTTTGGTAACATATTTCAATGTCTTCTTTTTCTGCTTGTCAAGATCTTTGATATATGCAACTTTCTCATCTTTTTCAGTGCCCGTGCTCAGTTTGGCAAGGTCTCCTCTATGTTGTTCAATCGCAGCAGATAATGAGATAAGGTCGTTATTCAATGAATTAAGATTATCTTTTTCGGTAGTCAGGTTTTTTTCATAAGATCTGATTGATCTTTCCATCCCTGTCTCATCTTTCTGGAGTGAGCCGAGCTCCTTCTCCATTTCCTTAAAATTTTTTTCTTCTGCTTTTAGCTGATCTTCAGCCAATCTGATGTATTGTTTTTTTGCGAAATTGAAAAGGAATGTTTTTGCCCTCGCAAGATCAGGTTCCCCTGTGGCTCTTTCTATATATTGATCCTTCTTCAGTTCAAAGACAACACCCAGGTACAGGACACTGTCCCTGTCAAGAAGTTTACTATATACATTTATCTGTGGATATTCTGTGACATCCTTAAGTATGGCGCCAAAAATCGTCATTTCTCCATTTTCTGTCACTACTTTCGACTTTGTGCCTGACTGTAATAATTTTATCCAGTCGGCAACAGTAGTTGCATAATCAACTTCGGGAATAATAACAGATATTCCCGGAAGCCGTTCATTACCAATTTTCAAGCTGTCTTCCTTGCAAATAATGGCCTTCTGCGCGTTACTACTTAAAACAGGAATCAGTAACAGAAAAGCTAAAGCAGATTTTAGTTTCATAGCTGAAAAGTGTTAGGGTTTAAAGACCTATAAAAATAATAAAAAACCAGATCACCTGAGCAGAAGGTTTCATACTATCTTTTTGACAAGATCAAATTAATCACATCCTGCAGGTCCGATGTTTCCGTTGAAACAACTCCCAAGAACCTATCTTTTAACAAAGATTTGTCGGGGCCAGGTCATTTCGGATTATTTCTTAGCTTTTAGTTTTGCTTTTGCCAGATTTTCAACAGCTCTGAATTTAACGATTTTTGTTATCAGGCTCAGCGGAAGAGGTTTATTATGGGGAAACTGAATTGTGCCTTTTGAAGTTTGATAGCCAGATAGCTCTTCCTTAAAGGCTTCAATGCCAGTTGTTAATGGGTAGAAGCCTATGTGATTTGAATGAGCTGCAAAATAAACAAGTACGCCATCCATGGTGAATGAAGGCATTTGATAACTTATTTTTTCCCGGGCTTCAGGTGCAGCTTTCTTAATAGCCGCTCTGATATCTTTTAATCTTTTCTGGACCGGTTCCGGAAATCCGGAAATGTATTCATCAATATTTGAAGGTACTCTGGATTTTATCATGGTTAATTTCTTTTGTGTGGATTTCACTTCCCTTTTTCATTCGATATTTACCCGGATCAAAATTATCATTTTCCACATTTATAAAGAAATGATAGTATGTTCATTTCTTTAACCGCTACGCGGTAAAAGACAATGTTGGTTTGATGTTTTATTATAATGCAATAACCGCTACGCGGTAAGCAAAAATTTCAAAACCGCCATGAATTGCATCGCGGGGAATTAATTTCTACACCCGTAGAGCATAATTCATAAGATTACCATGAATATCTTCTGATTTTTGCAGGTAGAGAATAATTCATAGATTGCCATGATTAAGTTTGATTTTTGCCCGTAGGGCATAAGGCGTTATAGATCAAAGATTTTATGATTATTGTT
>JAPLDY010000041.1 GCA_026391595.1 Bacteroidia bacterium | reverse complement strand
TGTTCCGGATCTCCCCAAACCTATGGCTCCGGTAGGCGGAAAACCATTTCTGTCTTATGTTCTGCAGTGGCTGGATAAATACAATATAAACAGAATAATCATTTCAACAGGCTATAAATCAGACGCCATCGTCAGTTATTTTGGAAATTCTTTTAATGGCATTCAACTGGAATATGCCTTAGAGGAAAAGCCTCTTGGAACCGGAGGTGCAGTTAGATTTTCGCTTCATAAAACGTCTGGCAATGAGATACTTATTCTCAATGGCGACACTTTCTTCCCTATAGGCCTGGATAAATTCTATTCATTTCATACTGAGAGCGGGAGCCATTTTTCAGTTGCTCTGAAAAAAATGAAAAACTTTTCCAGGTACGGATCCGTGGAATGCAAGGGGGATACAATTACTAAATTCCACGAAAAAAATCTTTGTGCCGAAGGACTCATAAACGGCGGCATTTATCTGGCCGGCAAAAAATTCCTTGAGTCTGGCAGCTATCCTGAAGTATTCTCACTTGAGAAAGTTATACTGGAAAAGGAGGCAGGATCAGGGAAACTTAAAGGTCAGGTCTTTGATGATCCATTTATAGATATAGGTATCCCGGAAGATTATCGCACGGCTCAGTCTCTGTTTAAGATCAGGCCATAACTGCTTAATTAATGAATAAGGCTCTTTTCATCGACCGCGACGGAGTGATTAATATTGACAAAGTACATGTCTTCCGTCGTAAGGATTTTGAATTCACTGAAGGCATATTTAAACTTTGCCGTAAATATACCGAAGCCGGATTCCTTATCATCGTAATTACAAACCAGGCAGGAATAGCAAAAGGTCTCTACAGCGAAGAAGATTTCAGGAAGCTGACACGCTGGATGAACATACAATTTGAGAAAAACGGAATAAAAATTTCAGAAGTTTATCATTGTCCGCATCATCCTGGTATTACCGGCCCATGTGAATGCAGGAAACCCAATCCGGGAATGATATTACAGGCAGTTAAAGATTTTGATCTTGATCTATGTCAATGCATTTTGGTAGGTGATAAAGAGAGTGATCTTGAGGCCGGGAGACGTGCTGGAATACCTGAATCAAACCTGAAATTGTGGCAGAGTCAAGACCCCCACTCCCGCTAAAGCGGGGTCTCCCCCAGGGGGGAGACAAATACAATTTACGCTCTTGAACGCGTGTGATTAGGGTCAATTTTCTTCCCCCCTGGGGGGAAATAAAAAGGGAGGTCATTAAATATTTACCTTATCCTTTATCAGATAAGTATTCCTCTCTGTGGCGGTGCGATTTATCAGTTCTCCTAAAAATCCGGTCAGGAACATAAAAGATCCGATAACCATCACCGTCAGCCCAATATAGAAATATGGGGAATCGGTCACCAGCGGAGCTCTCAGTCCCTCGTGTACAAACACCAGCTTTCTTATCCCAAGGTAGGCAGCCATTGCAAAGCCGGCCAGGAACATGAGAGTTCCCAGCAAACCAAAAAGATGCATCGGGCTTTTTCCGAACCGGGTTATAAAACCTATGGTGAGAAGATCGAGGTATCCTTTTACAAACCTGTCAAGACCGTATTTTGTGACTCCGTATTTTCTTGGATGGTGTTCGACAATTTTCTCGCCAATCTTCCTGAATCCGGCCTCTTTTGCCAGTATGGGGATGTAGCGGTGCATCTCGCCGAACACCTCAATACTCTTTACAACATCGCTCCGGTATGCCTTGAGCCCGCAGTTGAAGTCGTGAAGCTTGATACCGGAAGCTATTCTGGCAGTAAGATTATAAAGCTTGCTGGTCGACCGCTTTATTAATGGATCGTAGCGTTTCTTTTTCCATCCTGATACCAGGTGGTAGCCATCTTCCCGGATCATCCTGTAAAGCTCAGGGATCTCGTCGGGCGAATCCTGGAGGTCTGAGTCCATCGTTATCACAACATCTCCGGAAGACTCTGCGAATCCTGTATGGAGCGCTGCTGCCTTGCCGTAATTCCGTCTGAACCTGATGCCCTTTACAAACTTCATCTGCCCGGCCAGTTCCTCAATAATATTCCATGACGAATCAGTGCTGCCGTCATCTATAAAAATGATCTCGAAAGAGGATTTTGAAGCAACACATACTTTTTCGATCCATTCCGATAGTTCCCGGACAGACTCTTCTTCGTTATAAACAGGAATTACAACCGACAGATCCATTGGAAGGTATTTCAGTCTATTGCTGGGGTGCGTCAACAAGAGGATTTCCCTCCTTACGGACAAAAGCTGCTACAATAAGTGATATGATCAATCCGAAGAACATGCTGACTACCAATCCTATAGGAACTGATATTACCGGTTTCATCATTTTAGCGGCTACCTTGGTTGCCATATCTATCTGTTCCTGTGTCATGCCGCGTTTCTGGTACATTTCTTCATTAAAGGCAAGACCTTTGTTCATCAGTTCCGGATCAATAACTGAATAAAGGATAACCGAGAAAATTGATGTAATGATCGTTGCATAAAGGAAAATTATTACTCCAGCTCCCAACGCCTGTCCGTAGCTTATCATCCCATGCATATAATTGTCACGATACGATTTGACAAGGAAGAAGAGTATCACGACCTCTGCAAGCATGAAAATATATCCGATGTTTTTATTGAAGGTAAGGTCGAGAAACCACATTACAAGTGAATAAACTACACCTATAAGGCCAAGTATCAGCCCACTAACAAGATTTGCTTTCCAGACATTGACAGTTTTTTCCATAGCTTGATAATTTATATTTATCTGTAAAAAATTTAAGGTTAAAACAAATATAGTGTAAAAATGGGAAAGAGGATATTCCCGGATTTGGAATAATTATTTTGCAGGCTCCTTATTTAGTTGTATTTTTGCATTTGGGTAAGTCTTATACGATCAGCTCCTGCTGAACTCCCCCAGGATCGGAAGGTAGCAAGGGTAGGCAGTTGTAGCGGTGCGATATAAGTAGCTTACCCTCTTTTTTTAGTGCAGCCCCCCTGCCGCTCTGCGGCATCCCCCCTGAAGGGGGGTTAAATCGTTAATATTTAGATAGTCTATTCTAAATGACTGAATATTAGCCCCCCCCTTTAGGCCTGCACTGACCGAAGCGTCAGTGGGGGTTGGGGGCATTCGCCCGAAGCACATTTTTTATATATTTACAAAAATTCCATTTAGATGCTAATCCGCATATTTCCTGAGAATCCCAACGAGAGACACATCCGCCAGGTTGTCGATCTGCTGGAAGTCGGTGGTATAATCATTTATCCCACAGATACGGTATATGCAATAGGTTGCGATATAAGAGCAAACAAAGCTATCGAGAAGATTGCCCGTTTCAAGGGGATGAATCCCCGGAATCCTGACCTTTCGCTCATCTTTCACGACATGAGCCAGCTTTCTGAATATACCGTGATAAGGGATAATTCGACCTTCAAGCTTCTAAAACGAAACCTGCCCGGGCCATTTACTTTTATTGTCAGAGCAAATAACCAGATCCCAAAACTTTTCAAGAATAAGAAGAAAACAGTAGGCATCAGGATACCGGATAACAACATTGTCCTTGAGATTGTCAGGGAGCTTGCCCATCCGATAGTCACGACATCAATCCACGATCCGGATGAAATAATTGAGTATACCACCGATCCTGAGCTGATCCATGAGAAATACAGGGATTTTGCCGATATAGTAATAGATGGCGGTTATGGCAGGAACGAAGCTTCGACTATCGTAGACTGTACAGGCAATGAACCTGAAATACTAAGACAGGGTTTGGGAAATCTGGAATTGTAAGTTATCTTCTGTAGAAGCTTCCCGTAAAAAGTATGAGGATTGAAAATAGTTCCAGCCTTCCAAGGAGCATCAGAAATGAGAAAAACCATTTCCCTGTCATTGGTAATAGCGCATAATTTGTGAAGGGGCCGAAGTGTCCTAATCCGGGACCTATATTCCCCAGCATTGCTGCCGATGTGCTGAATGAAGTCACAATATCATAGCCCATCAGTGAAGTGCAAAAAGCGCTCAGGCATATAACCATTATGTACAATGTGATGAATACCAGCAGGTTATTGATCGTTCCCTGTTGTACCGTCTTGTTATCAAGTTTTACAGGTATAATCGCGCTGGGATGAATCATCCTTCTCATTTCGTGCCGGGTATTCAGGGTTATCAGGAGGAGCCGTATAATTTTGATTCCGCTGCTGGCCGAACCTGAGGTCCCTCCCGTGAACATCATAATAAAAATGAGAAGGATCATGATATTGCCCCATTGATTGTAATCGCTATGATAGAAGCCTGTTGTTGTGATAACCGAAACTGCCTGAAAAGAGCCCTCCAGTAAAGCCTTGCCGGCAGGATAACCCTGCATAAGCCAGAGGACAACTGTGCTTCCGATTACAAAGACCAGACAGGTCAGAAGATAAAAATTGAACTCATTGTTGCCTATTATCTTGTTGAAATTTCGTTTAAGCCCAAAGTAAAACATGGTCATGTTCGTACCCGCCACGAACATGAAAACTGTCAGGACTATCAAAATGAAAGGTGATTCGAAAGCTCCGATACCTGCATTTCGTGTTGAAAAACCGCCGGTCGATAAAGTTGAAAATGAATGGCAAACTGCATCAAATACATTCATCCCGCCAATGAGAAGGAGGAATGCTTCCCCTACTGTAAGAATGACATAAATCGTAATGAGCCTCTTTGCCGCTTCACCTATCTTGGGATGTATCTTATCGCCAGCCTGTCCGGTAAAATCTGTTATTGGCAGCTGAACATTAATGCTTTTGACCACCTGTAAAATTGACATTGAAACGACAATAAATCCTAATCCACCAATCCATTGTGTAATGCTTCTCCAGAAAAGTATACCGTGAGGTTGTGATTCAATATTAGTAAGAATTGTCGCTCCGGTGGTTGTGAATCCGGAAACTGATTCGAAGAATGCATCTCCGAAATTCTTAATTGTACCACTGAGCAGATATGGCAATGTACCGAAAAGTCCCAATAAGATCCATATTCCGGTCATGATTATGTACCCTTCTTTTTGCCCTGTCATCTTTTCTTCATTGCGCAAAGGCGTAAATACCAATACTCCTGCAACAATGGTGATGATGGCTGAAAATAATAGTGAGGTCGATTCCCCGTAAAGGAATGAAACACCTGCAGAAAGCAGCATGAATAAGCCTTCAATAATCAGAACAAGACTGAAAACCCTGGCTACGATCCTAAAATTAACCATACCTTATCAGGTAAAGAATTTTGTCAGCTGGTCATAAGCTGTAGGCAGGGTGAAAACAACCACTTTATCGCCGGCTTTGATAATTGTATCGCCTGTGGCAATGAAAGGGATACCATCCCTGGTTCCTCCTCCCACAATTGCATCTTTCGGGAAATCAAGACTGCGAAGCGTTCCTCTTGTTATTTTTGCATCCTCGGGCACATTGAACTCAAGAACTTCAGCCTCTGTTCCGGCCATATATTTAACCTGCGTCACATTCAGGTTCGTGGTGTGGCGGAATATCCTGCTGGCTGCAGAAATCTTCTTATTAATTATTGTGTCAACGCCTGAATTTTCAGCAAGATTAATGTATTCCATATTCTCAACCTCGGCAATAGTTTTCTTAACCCCTTTATTCTTGGCGAGGAGACAGGAAAGGATATTAATCTCTGAGTTACCGGTTACAGCAACGAAAGCATCCATTTTCGTAATGCCCTC
>JAPLDY010000069.1 GCA_026391595.1 Bacteroidia bacterium | reverse complement strand
TGGTATTTTCGGACACGGAATTGTGGCCGGAGTAGGTGAAGGACTTCTGGAAAATCCAGACTTCCGTTATTATATGACCCGGAATGAACAGGCTTCAGTCCATATTGCAACCGCCTATGCCAAAATGAAAAACAGGCTGGGTGCTTTTGCCTGCATCTCATCGATCGGGCCTGGAGCAACCAATATGGTAACGGGAGCGGCCTGTGCAACGATAAATCGCCTGCCTGTCCTGATCATCCCCGGAGACATCTTCGCAACACGGAATGTCGCTCCTGTACTGCAGCAACTGGAAGCGCCATGGTCTCAGGACATCTCTGTTAATGACTGCTTCAAACCTGTATCGAGATACTGGGACAGGATTAACAGACCAGAGCAATTGATCACTGCCCTGCCTGAGGTTATGAGAGTTCTTACCTCTCAATCGGATACCGGGGCTGTTATACTTGCGATGCCGCAGGATATCCAAACTGAAGCATTTGATTTCCCATCGGCATTATTCAGGAAAAGGGTCTGGAAAATAGGAAGACCAAGGCCGGATATATCCCTGTTAAAGGAAGCTGCAGAATTAATAAGAAGATCCAAAAAGCCGGTAATTGTTGCAGGCGGAGGAGTGATTTACAGTGAAGCCACTGAAGTATTGAAAAGATTTGTCGAACGAACAGGCATTCCGGTTGCAGAGACTTTTGCCGGTAAGGGATCTCTTCCCTATGACCATCCCTCAAATCTTGGGGCAGTTGGAGCTACTGGCACGCCCGGCGCCAATGAAATTACATCGGAAGCCGATCTTGTTATCGGAATAGGAACCCGCTACAGCGATTTTACAACCGCATCAAAAACTGCATTCCGGCACCCGGAAGTCAGGTTTATAAACATTAATATTGCCGGATTTGATTCTTATAAACACAGCGCGCTGCCTCTCACTGCAGATGCCAGGGTTTGCCTTGAAGAATTATCTGAATTTACAGGCAATTACCGTGTCACTGATAAATATCGCGCTCATGTCGCAGAACTGAACAGGGAATGGGATAGAAAAGTCACTGAATTCTTTAAGGTGACAGAAGAACTGCCTGTTTCTCAGGCTGAGGTTATAGGTGCTGTCAGCCGGGCAGCAGGTCCCGGAGACGTAGTATTGTGTGCTGCTGGCAGCCTGCCTGGTGATTTGCATAAACTCTGGAGAACCAGTGATCCAAAAGGATTTCATCTTGAATACGGATATTCGACAATGGGATACGAATGTGCAGCGGGGATGGGAGCTAAGCTGGCATGTCCTGAACGCGAGGTCTTTGTAATGGTAGGTGACGGAAATTACCTGATGATGAATAATGAAATCGTCACATCAATTCAGGAAGGGATAAAATTCATTATTGTGCTTCTGAATAATCATGGTTTCGGAAGCATTGGCAATCTGTCACAGTCAATCGGATCGCAGCGTTTCGGGACAAAATACCGTTACCGTGATGAAAAATCGGGACAGTTAAACGGCAATCTGCTTCCTGTAAATTTTGCACAGAATGCTCAGAGTCTTGGTGCCAGAGTCTTTGAAGCCAGCGATATAAAATCTCTTGAAAAGGCACTGGAAGAAGCAAAGATGCAGCCAGTTACGACAGTGATAACCATGGAAACTGATCTTTACAAGAGCATTCCCGGTTATGCCTGGTGGGAAGTTGCTGTATCTGAAGTATCAGAAATTGATTCGGTTAAGGAAGCATACATGAAGTATATGGAGGAGAAGAAAAAACAGCAATATTATCTGAATACCTCATTTTTTGATAACGACAAAGAACAAGACAAATGACCCGAAAATTAAGAAATTACATAAACGGGAAATGGACGGAGACCACCGGAAGCCTGTTTCTCGATGTAATCAATCCGGCCGACAATAAAACTCTTGCCATTGTTCCGGCAGGCTCGCGGGATGATATCATTGATGCTGCCAGGGCTGCGAAAAATGCTTCAGCAGACTGGAGAAATATGCCAGCAACCCAGAGGATCCAGTACCTTTTCAAAATGAAACAGATCCTGGAAACAAATTCTGATGAAATATCTGCAATATGTACCGCTGAATGCGGAAAAACATTACAGGAATCCAGGGCGGAAGTCGTAAGGGCAATTGAAAACATTGAAGTTGCATGCGGTATTCCCAAACTTCTTCAAAGTGATTTTTCGGAGGATATCACAAAAGGGATCGATGAATATTTTATCCGTCAGCCACTGGGTATTGGAACATGCATCGCCCCTTTTAACTTTCCCGTCATGATACCCTTCTGGTTCATGCCATATGCAATTGCATGCGGCAATACATATATTATAAAGCCTTCTGAAAAAGTGCCTCTGACCATGACACGTATCTTTGAGTTGCTCGAAGAACTTAATTTGCCGGCAGGTGTGCTTAACATGGTTCATGGAGGAAAAGAGACCGTAGATGCAATCCTTGAACACCCTGATATACCTGCCATCAGTTTTGTGGGATCTACAAATGTTGCCAGATATGTATACCAGACAGGAGTTGCTCATAACAAGCGTGTCCAGGCACAGGGCGGAGCAAAAAATCCGGTAGTAATAATGCCTGATGCTGATGTAGATACAACCGTCAGGATAGTAACCGACAGTGCCTTTGGATGTGCAGGCCAGCGATGCCTTGCAGCATCAATTGTTATTACTGTAGGAAAGGAATCTGAAAAATTCGCTGATAAAATTGTTTCTTCAGCAAAATCAAGAATAACCGGCAACGGGATGGATAAAGGAGTGGAAATGGGTCCGGTCATCTCAAAAGAAAGCAGGATCAGCATTGAGAAGCTTATCCAGAAAGGTATTGATGATGGAGCAACAATCCTTCTTGACGGTCGCAATATTAAAGTAGAGGGATCCGGAGAAGGTAATTTTGTCGGCCCCACGGTCCTCGGTGGTTTAAGTACTGACAGTGAAGTATTCAAGACTGAGATCTTCGGTCCTGTGCTGATAATAATTAATGTAGAAACTCTTGAGGATGCCATTGACCTCATCAACGACAACAGGTATGGTAATTCGGCATGTATCTTTACTGCGAGCGGGTCAGCCGCCCGTAAGTTCAGGCATGATGTCATGGCAGGAAATATAGGTGTGAATATTGGAATTGCAGCACCCATGGCATTCTTCCCATTCAGCGGATGGAAAGAAAGCTTCTTCGGGGATTTGCATGGGCAATCGCTCCATGCAATTGAATTTTACACCCAGACAAAAGTCGTAATAGAGAGATGGCATGACGAATGGACAAGAAAATTCTGAATATCAATTAAATTTTAATATTCACAAACCCAACAGCCAACAATATGATTAAGATCGCCAATGCTCCTTGTTCCTGGGGTGTCCTTGAATTTGACCTTGAAGGGAAAGCTGCCGGTTACGGGCAGGTCCTCGATGAAATAAAGGAGACCGGCTATACCGGTACCGAACTGGGTGACTGGGGATTTATGCCAACGGTCCCTGAAGCATTGAGAAAGGAACTTGATAAACGTTCTCTTTCAATGGTAGGGGCTTTTGTGCCGGTTTTTCTGAAAGACCGTTCAAAGCATGCTTCTGGTGCGGAAACAGCCGTAAAAACTGCAAGGCTGATGGCCTATGCCGGCTTCCCGGAAGCATTCATCGTACTTGCGGATGAGAATGGAAATGTGAAGGAAAGAACTCTCAATGCAGGAAGAATAAAACCTTCAATGGGGCTGACAGGGGATGAGTGGAAGGTCTTTGGAGAAGGTGCAAATTTTGTGGCTGGTGAGATTAAATCAAAAACCGGGCTCCGGACGGTTTTTCATCATCATTGTGCTGGTTATGTTGAGACGCCGGTTGAAGTTGACAAACTGATGGAAATGACCGATCCTTCGCTTGTCGGCCTTGTCCTTGATATGGGTCATTTTATGTTCGGAGGCGGTAATCCGCTGGGAGTACTGAAAAAACATATCGGGCGGATTTGGCATATCCATTTCAAGGACTGCCACCCTGAAGTAGCAGCCAGATCGAGAATAAATGAATGGGATTATTTCAAGTCAGTAGCCAATGGAGTATTCTGCGAGCTCGGTAAGGGAGCTGTTGACTTCCCTGCGATAGTGAAGGAACTCAAGGCTCAAAAATATTCGGGATGGATAGTTATCGAACAGGATGTGCTTCCCGGTATGGGAAATCCCAGGATCTGTGCACAGCATAACAGGGACTATATTAGAACGCTTGGATTATAACCGGACAACATTTAATAATCAAAACTACCTAAAACTTTGAATATGCAAAAGATTAATCTTGGTGTAATTGGAACCGGCAGAATAGGGAAAGTACACATTGCAACTCTTGTACAGAGTGTCCCCAGGGCAAACGTTTTAGCCATTGCTGATGCCAACCTGGCAAGTGCCGGTGAAGTGGCAAAATCATTTGGCATTATGAATGTATTTAAAAGTCATTCTGATATTATTAACCATCAGGAAGTTCAGGCTGTTGTTATCTGTTCTCCAACAGATACCCATGCAAAATTCATTGTCGAAGCAGCAAAGGCCGGTAAGCACATTTTTTGTGAGAAACCTATCGATCTTTCACTTGAAATAATCAAGGGAGCTCTGGATGCTGTAAAAAAAGCCGGTGTGAAATTCATGGTTGGCTTTAACCGCCGTTTTGATCCCAATTTCATGAAATTAAAACAAATGGTTGCAGACGGCAAAGTGGGTCAGCCCCATATCATTAAGATCACTTCACGGGATCCCAATCCTCCTTCTGCCGAATATGCAGCAAGTTCAGGAGGGATGTTCCTCGACATGACTATACATGATTTTGATATGGCACGTTATATGGCTGGAAGCGAAGTAACTGAAGTCTATGCCAGCGCTGCCGTTCTTGTGGATCCGGCAATAGGCAAGGCAGGTGATGTAGATACAGCGGTAATCATCCTCACGTTCGAGAATGGTGCAATCGGAGTCATAGACAACAGCCGCAAAGCTGTTTACGGTTATGACCAGCGTGTGGAAGTATTTGGTTCAAAAGGAATGGTCAATGCAGATAACAACTATCCTGAGAACCACAGGTACTACTCCGCTGATGGTGTCCACAGATCTCTGCCTCTGAATTTTTTCATGGACCGGTACCTGGAGGCATATGCCAATGAGATGAAGATATTCTGCGATGCTGTTTGTGACAATGCCAAGATTCCCGTTTCAGGTAATGATGGACTCATGTCTGTCGCGATAGCCCTGGCAGCTAAAAAATCAAATCTGGAACACCGCCCAGTTAAATTGTCAGAGATTATTTAGCCTGAATTATTTATTATTTTAGTCGGACAATAGTGATATGGAATGCTTTGATTACAAGGAGGCTTTTAAGGCTCTTCCGGGTTCAAAAGAAAGCGCTGTCCGGGAATTATTGAGTGATATGACGAAAAGAGGCTTACTCATGAGACTCAAAGAGGGGAAGTATTATATAATTCCATATGAACAAGATTCCAGATCATTTATGCCGGATTGGCATCTGGCGGCTGAATGTCTTGTGGGAGGTAAGAATTATTATATTGGGTACTATTCTGCATTAGTTATTCTTGATTTATTAACTCAGCCTTCATTAAAAGAACAGATAGTAGTTCCAAAACAAACAAAACCATCAACGATATATATAAAGAATATCCCCTTTCAGTTTATTTTCCATAATGAACATCATTTCTTCGGTATGATGGTTGCTTAAACAATAATAGGAGAGTAAATGATAATGAAGTTTTTTTATCTGTTTCTACTTGTATTTATCTCGGGTTTATGTGAGAAAAAAAACAAGTTACATCCGGATTTACAATTGGGAGAATTTGGCGCTTTTTACACAAAAATTAACTCTGGTGAAGAATTCCAAAAGTTTTCCCGTACCGGTCCATTTGCTGATATAGTTGTTGATCTTGGAGCAGACATAGGTGCGGTTGTTTTTTGGAGAGGAACCGGTTACCTTCCCTACCTTATGACACCTGCCGGAGAGAAAATCTCTTTCAGTGAAGTGATTCCGCGAAAGGGAGATGGCAACGATCTAATGCCCGATCGTACCAATCACTATTCAGTAGTAAGAATAATCGAAAACTCGCCTGAAAAAGTTGTTGTACACTGGCGTTACCTGCCAGAGTTCTCCGGAGGAAACCCTCATAAGAATGTTGATGTTACCAACTTTTGTGAGGAATATTTTACTTTTATGGAAGACGGGGAAGTAATCAGAACTATTAGAAAAGGGGATAAAAAGATTGATAACTGGCAGGATCCTTCAAATCTAATTAAACAGAGTCTACGTATTTCTAAAAAGGGAATTAAAGTCGAAAAGGAATTCCCGGCAAAAAAGACCTATGTTGCAACGGCAATTGAGGGAAATCCTGTTATAGAAGGCAGCGTTGTTGAGCCCGCAGTCTGGTTTAAATTTGACGAGGCCAAAGGGGACACAATTACCGAAAGTGTAAGCGGCCTCGAAATGACAATCCCGGGTAATAAAACTCAGTGGAGAAAAGGAGTGTCCGGTGCAGCCATTCAATTTGACGGGCACAAAAATTTTGTGTCCTTTCCAGCCCCAAATGCCCCCAGAATTGATAAAGCTATAACATTGGAGGGTTGGGCAGCAATGGCGGCGTATCCATGGAGTTGGACAACCATAGTTCAACAAATGGATGATGTGCCTGAAATACGGAAGTTTGAAGTGGACGAAAACAAAGAGCTTCCCTGGAACGAGCGTTTTAAAGTAATTTATCAAAAAGAAGATGATAAAGGGTATTTCCTGGGTATTAATGGAATGGGACAAGCCGGATTTAAAATCAGGGTAAATGGCGCATGGGAAGAACTCACCTCAGAACTAACATTAAAAAAGGATATAATTTATCATTTTGCTGCTACATATGAGAAAGCAACAGGCAAGATGTTGCTTTATATCAATGGTAAGTTAGATAGTGAAAAACAAATCGCAAAGGCAGATATTGAGACTTCATCAAAAGATATTCTTGTAGGCAAAGGAATAGACAGGGCACAAATTGCACCCGTACGCAAAAATACTTTTCCCGCTCCTTATACTTTTGACGGAATTATTGATGAAGTTAAAATTTATACTTTGGCATTAAGAGCAGATGAAATTGAACAGTCATATAAAAACTATGGTGTTGCACCAGGTGCCATGGCTGATATGGAAGTTCGTAAGATTCCTGTAAGCAAAGATTTGGACAGGTTTGGAGCACGATACACTTTTCTTAAATTCTATGATTCATGGGAAAATTTATGGCGAACAGGGGAACATGCCGACGTGGTTGTTGAGTTTGAGGAAAATCCCGGCAAAGTTATCTTTTGGAGGGGGGTCAGTTACATAGAAATGATGGTAAATGAGTTGAACCAGTTCTATAGTAACGAGTTCAATGAAACATGGAACACGTCCGGTGGTGAAGGTTGTCAGGAGCCGATGTCTGATAAAGGGGTATACGCATCACATATCAAAATTATAGAAAACACGCCTGCAAGGGTTGTACTCGAATGGAGATTTGCCTTGCAGGATGTTAATTATGTGTTAGCCAACTATGAGAATGAAACAGGTTGGGGAGATTGGGCAAGCTGGTATTATTATATTTATCCTGATGGCATCACTGTAAAAGTGCAGCAATTATGGTCAAGTGGTGAGAAATTAAATCATGAATGGCAAGAATCGATGGCCATTATGGGACCAAACCAACACCCCCATGATATAATTTCCAGAAGTCAAACCCTTACTTTCGTAGGACTGGACGGAAGCAATGTTACATTTGACTGGTTAAATAAACCTCCGACGACCAGTGAGGTTGATGAGAAAGCCAGAGGTAAACCTATACAAATAATTAATTATAAAGGGCAATATGACCCGGTTACGATTGTTCAGGAGAATCTTGGATACAATGTGTATGATGGAGAGATAACAGATTATGCAGTGTTCTGTACATGGAATCACTGGCCGGTGGCACAACAGCCTTCAGATGGGCGTTATTCTTTATTTCCCGACAGAGCTTCTCATAGCTCATTAACGCATATTTATTATCCCGTGTATGAAGCCATTTCCAAAAAAGAAAGCGAAACACCTTACCAGAAAAAGATTATGATGCAGGGGATGCTGAGCATGAAACCACCTGAATTAGCCGTTTTAGCAAATTCATGGATTAATCCTCCTCCATTAATAAACGCCAAAGGATGTTCAGGAGTTTACGATAAAACACAGCGAGCATATATTATCAAGCCTGATGCACAACAGGTATCCTTTACACTGGAATGTAGTGAATCAAATCCTTTATACAATGCAGCAATTATTATAAAGAACTGGAACAATAATTCTGATGCAACACTGACGGTAAATGGTATACAACACCCTGTTAAACAAGGAATTTTTAGAGATGTAAATGGTACAAAAACGTTGGCTATCTGGGTTGAGAAAACTGCTGAAGAGAAGATTGATTTTGTAATTCGAAAGCAGACCGGCAGTAAAAATTAATTTTGTATGGCTTCTATCATGGGGTGCTTATTCAATATCCACGCACAACCGTCCGATTTTGATTTGAAGATTGAGCAACTTACATCTGGCATGAAACATACCGGCACGAAGGAATTGATAAAAAAAACCCGGCAGATGTTCTTAATACGGGTCATTCCCGGGGGAGAATATTAAAATGAGCCCTGAGGGTATTCTGACGGTGAGAGGAATAATTTGCATTTATAACTTTTTTAAAAATATGGTAATGAGAACAATTTCGGTTTTAATCAGCTCTTTCATCTTTTGTACTTTCTTTTTAAGCCAATTGGCTTTTGGACAAACCAGCATGAGTAAAAATGACCCTGGTGTAACTTTGAAAATGATGACATATAATTTAAAGTTTGCCAGTCCGGCTTATAAGCCTTCCTGGGAGGTGAGACGGGATATACAAATCGATTTAATAAGAAAATATAATCCTGATATAATTGGTACACAGGAGGGACTAAAAGAACAGATTGATTATCTGGCGGATCACCTGCCCGGGTATGTGGTCATCGGAGAAGGCAGAAAAGGGGGAGATGACGATGAACATATGGCGATCTTTTTCAATCGCGATAAGTTTCGCTTGCGTGAAATGCAAAGTTTTCAACTTTCTGAAACGCCCGAAATAATCGGGAGCGGACCGGAAGTCAATCCACGGATGGTAACCTGGGTACGCCTGGCCATAGTTAACAGGCCAAAGGAAGGTGAAAAAGGCCCATATCCACAGGATTACAGGGGACACTGGGATAATACAAAGGAGTTTTATGGTTTCAATACCCATTACTTCAATGGGAGTGACGATTCTCTCGCAAGACTTAATGCTTCAAAACTAATTCTGCAAAGAATAAATGCGCTTAACCGGTTTGGATCCTGGACAGCAGAACGGCCGGTATTTCTGATGGGAGACTTTAACTGCCGTCCGGGCACTCCTCCATATAAGGTGTTTATTGGTGATAAAAATTCAACCGATCCTGATTTGCTTAAGAATGCGTATGAAGACTTAAATAAAATTGACTGGATCCTCTATAAAGGAGCAATGAAAGTTCTTAAGTACGAAGTTGTGGATTTCAACGTAAATGGTGTTTACCCATCGGATCATAAGCCAGTATATGTTGAATTTGAGATACTTAATCAGTTCCTCACAGGTTTAACAAGACCATAACCATTTTCCCCATGGAACCACCTGGTTGCCTGACCGGTCAGCCAGAGATAAAAATCAGTGTCTAATGTCTCTTCAATTCCTACGAATCTGCCTGATCCGTTTAAGGGCAATGACCCTTCTTTTAAGGTTTTGAATATAGCTGTGCCTTCATCCATTTCATCAAACATTGCAACATAAAGGGACTCGGCGCTTGCAAGTTTTGCACCCGCAACCTGTAACCAGAGAAAATCACCCTTTTCCCTGGGGATCTGGTTATAAATAGTGGTATTGCCTTTAAGGTTGCCCCAGCTGAATCCCGGAAATACCAGAGGAACATAATCAACTTTATTTGTTTTGCACCATATAATGTCTCCTGGCAGTGTAACATTGGCTGTGCCGGAATAGCTTCCGCTGTTATATCTGCCTACTGCCCACGGCATTACAATATCTGCACTTTTTATAACAGTATGAAGAAGAGAATTGGCTTCTGTATCGTGGTCAAGGGTTCTCCAGTAATAGGGCACTCCAAGCATCATAGAGATTTTTTTTGTTGGTCCCTTTAACTGGTTTACAAGGTTCTGAACATCAGATATGGTATAGCTTCTGCCGTCATTAAAACCAACTCCCCAGATTACAAGAAGTGGCTTTTTATTGTGGCGGAGGTAAACAGGATTTTTGACATTATCGAAGAGTGAGAAAGTTTGCTGTAGTTCATTCCAGTCATTTATAAGTACCTGCATATCGGCGGAAGTGCATCCGCTCAGATCGTACATTACACAAATAGCTCTTTTATATTTATTTGCAGCTTTTAATGCATTTATAAGGACTTTATTAAAGTGGTTTTTCCCCTTAACACTTTTTATCTCTGACACAAACCTTTGCATAAATACACCGTCGATGCCATAATCCTTCATCCACTTGAAATGCAGATCAACACTCTCTTCATCATAAGGGCTGTACACGTATGCGTCGGTTCCGTCTGAATATTTGAATGCTGTTTTATATGTTTTTGTGTACTCTGAAATGTCGGGCCAGAAATCTACCGAGCAAAATCCTGGTTCAAACTTTCCGCTTTTTTCGTAGTGATGCCAGTTCCTGTCTGCACCGTCACCCATAGCAGTGAACCATCCCTGATACCCTGCCATTACCAGGCCTTTGTAGGCTGTAAACAGGCATCCTGTCTCATCATATACTGCTTCCTTGATAGTATCTGCAGGAGGTTTATCATCTATTATAGTGGTTTTCTTACTGCACAGTGTTCCTGAAAAAGAAGCCATGATAATACAAAATACGATGTAATGACGCATCTTAATCTTATAAAGAAATTTCTAAAATAGAAAAAAAGACAGGAAACCATTTGGATTTCCTGTCTTATGTATTTGATAAAATATTCAAAATGTGTCCATAATCATTTATTATGGTACAACAACTTTCAAAATCTCCGAATAGTTATTTCTGCGACTCAACGCATCTACATTTGCCCCTATACGTACATAATAGGTATAATGTCTTTTCAATTTGTAAGGGCCTAATGTATAGTTCTTGCTGTCACCACTGGGAACCTCTGCTGTCCAGGCCTTTTTAATCTGTTTCCTTAAATCATTATAGGCCGCTATGTTAATATAATTAGCGTTTCCACAGAAGGTTGTAAGGCTTAAGAAACCTTTAACCTCATAGAAATTCGGAAGTCCGGCAATTTTAGGAGCCCTCACTGTGCAGGTCAGGGTCAAAAGTGTGTCACTCAATGTGGCATTGAAATTCAACACCTGAAGATAAGGGGTTACCGTGAAATCCTGTTGGGTCTCTTTTCCCAGGACAACCCCCTTTACAGTATCAGCAGGCCAGAAAGGTCCATCATAGGGAAGCATGTTATATGTTCCGGAAAACAGTTTCGTATTATTATACGAACCGTCACTCATAACTGCCAGGGAGATTTTCTGACATGAAGCTAACAAAAACAGGGTTGCTCCTAACATTAAATACAATATCTTTTTCATATTCATTTGTATCAATAGTTAATAAATTAATAAAGCGGGTTCTGAGGTAACAAGTTCGTATTCTTGTTAATCTCTCCCTGTGGAATCTTTTCATACACCGCACGCTTTGGAGCTGTAATGCTACGGTTAGACCTGTTAATCTCATCAAGGTATATATACTTGCTTTCATTATAAACATAATAACAGGTCAGTGCATGCGGATAACGAAGGTTCAATACCTGGTCAACAATCCTCCAGGTTCTGATGTCCCACCAATAATGGTTCTCACAGTAAAGTTCGCGGGTACGTTCATTGCGGATATACTGGAGGCTTGCTTCGATCGGGTAACCGTAGGGACTGCTCACTGTTTGATTAAGGGCAGGGTTTGTCACCACGCAACCGGCACGTACACGGATCTTTTCGATGTAGGTTAGTGCTTCTGCCCTTTTATTCAGTTCGTAAGCCGCTTCAGCAGTATTCAAATAGATTTCACCTAACCGGAACACGATCCAGGACTGGTTAGACTTGTTAACGTTTGCCAGGGATGTAGGCCTGTTTATATCAATGTATTTACGCATAAAAGCGCCCATCATGCAATTGTTTTCCTCGCTCGAAGTGAACATCCCGTGATTGCCGGTAATAAGAACACCGGTAGTGGGGGGATATTTATCTCCCTTGATACCTAATTTACGATTCGCAGTAGAATTTATAGCAGCGCCGTTACTGCCAAATTGTGCATCTGATGCCAGCCCGGGGAAATTTACATAAACGCCCCGCTGGATACTGAAAGTTTTCCCGCGAAGCACATCGCCATCAAAATAGCAGGTGCCCTGCAAACGGGGTTCCATACCATTTTTAATGTCGCTGCGGTTGTTGAAACGAACTGGTTTCCCTGTTACGTCCGTGAGTGCGGGAAATTCGTACAGCTGCATAAATTCAAGTGCAGGACCACCTTCGACGCCAACAAAAGACGAGAAATCCGGGAAAGGGGACATCAGCGCATCATAACAATGCCCAAAAGTCTGCCCGTCATAACCTTTGGTAAATATATTCTCGGAAGATGTTTTATCCAAAAACAGGTTTGCAAAGTTGGT
>JAPLDY010000004.1 GCA_026391595.1 Bacteroidia bacterium | reverse complement strand
TGATGCAGCCAATGCGCCGGTATGGGATGATGCAGCCCTGCTGCCTGCCTCGCTGGTACCTGCCTTGATGGCTGCTATCCTGCATCCTTTACGTATCAATGAAGATGCATGATGCAGAAGTTTATCAGGATTCTGGATGCTCTCGACATATATCAGCTTTACCCTGGAGCTGGTCTCAGGATCGAATGTGTTATCCCAGTATTCAAGGACATCCTCCACACCTGTCTGAGCGCTGTTACCAACTGAAAAAACACTCGAGAAATTAACTCCCTTTGGGATGGCTGACTCAAAGATGAATACAGCCGTTGCACCTGATCCTGATACAAAATCGCATCCGCTGGCGCTGAGGCGTGGAACAGGAGTTGTAAATATCCCGCTGTATACCGGAGTTATAACTCCGATACAATTTGGGCCGATAAGAGATCCACCGGCGTTGCTGATATGTTCTGCAATCTCTTTTTCAAGCTTTTTACCCTCATCGCCTGATTCACTAAAACCAGCTGAAATAATGATGAAGGCTTTTGTATTCTTTTCCCTGATAAGTGTTTCAACTGCCGGAAGGCACTGCTTTGCCTGGATTGCAAGTATGGCAAGATCGGTTTCAGGAATATCTTTAAGGTCGCGGTAGGATTTTATACCCTGTACGATATCCTGTTTCGGATTGACTACATAAAGGCTGCCGGCGAATTTACCGTCGATTATGTTCTTCAGGATTTTCCCGCCGGGTTTAAAAAGGTCTTCTGATCCTCCGATGACAACAATACTGTCCGGATTTATTAGCTTTTCAATAATCATGTTATAAATAAAGGTAAGGAGTGAATTATTCTTGAAATAATCCTAAGAACAGAAGATCCTATAAACCGTAAAACCGCTTCAGAAAGCCGACATTCTGAGCTATTGAATATAAATAAAGCTCTGATTTATAACATTTTAGTAAATTCATACTCTTAATTTACGTTGTAGCAATATAATAAAAATTAACAGCACAAAACAGGATACTTTGCATATTAATAAACATGTTAATAACCATAGTTATTCATGAAAATATTTCTGAAAAGCAGAAGGTTTTTTCGCTTCGCTCAGAATGACAGTGGCCTGGTAGGTAACTTGTGGAAAGCGAAGAATCTCCTTCCATGGCAACAAGTCCGGAATGGGGCAATCAAAATAAAAATTAAATTTGCGAAGACATCAATCAATTTTAAATCATAAACTGATTATGAACAAATCCTACCCCTTTATCCTGACACTAATATTCTCTGTTAGCACTTTAACAGCATTTTCACAATATATTAATAATGATCCGGATGGTCCTGGATACGACGAGAACTGCACAACGATAATGGTAGGCCGGCTTTCTTCGACAGATGGTTCGGTAATGACATCACACAGTTGCGATGGGAACTACAGGACGTGGGTGGAGATTGTCCCTCATGCAAAACATGGAAGCGGTACCATGCATCCGATATATTGGGGAACATTGAATACTGAAGAATCATGGGACATGGTAAATGTTACCAAAAAAGGTGAGATCCCTGAAGTGCCGGAAACATTTGCTTTTCTAAGCACTGCCTATCCATGCATGAACGAGAAGCAGCTCGCCATCGGAGAAACGACAATCTATGGCAGACCGGAACTGAAGAATGAAAATGGATTATTCCTGATCGAGGAACTGGAAAAGATAGCACTGCAAAGATGCACTAACGCAAGGGATGCAATAGTCCTCATTGGCAAACTTGCTGAAGAATTTGGTTATGCCGATCTTGCCGAGTGCATATCAATTGCCGATCCGAAAGAGGTATGGCAGCTCGAGATATCAGGTTCCGGCAAGGGAAAACCATCAGCATTATGGTGCGCCCAGAGAATTCCTGATGAACATATCGGCATCTGTGCAAACATACCAAGAATATCAATCATCGATTTTAAAAATTCCGATATGTTTATGTACAGCTCTAATCTTAAGACAGTTGCAAAGGAACTTGGTTACTGGGATGGTAAGGAACCTCTGAAATTCTGGAAGATCATCAACGATAAGAAGCCATTTCAAATACGCGAATTTTATGTGCTAAGCACACTGGCGCCTTCTCTGAACCTTTCATTTGATGCTGAAGAGCTCCCCTTCTCTGTCAAACCTGAGAAAAAGCTTTCGGTACAGGATGTCATGAAGTTTTTCAAAGGGACTTATGAGGGAACACAATGGGACATGACAAAGAACCTGATAATCACTATTAAGAAAAAGGATGCTAATGGTAATGATATTGAAGAAAAAGTCAAATCACCTATGGCCAGCAACTGGATCAATAATGACTGGAGGACTCTTATAAATGAATTGAACCCAGGTACAATAGAAAGACAGCGAACAATTGCGATCGCCGGATGTTCTTATTCACATGTGATACAGTGCCGCAGCTGGCTGCCGGATGAAGTAGGCGGAATAGCCTGGTTCGCGTTCGACAATCCGGGTGAGAGCCCAAGGATCCCGATCTTTTCCGGTGTGCTGAAACTGCCTTACTCTTTCAGCATCTGCGGACAAAAGCGATACAGGACCGATGCAGCAATATGGTCATTCAGAGAGACCAACAGGCTTGCAACAGTCAACTGGTCGAGAAGCAGAACTTTGATTGAGCCTGCCGTTATGGAATTCGAACAAAAAGCAATGGAGGAGCTGCCAATGGTTGAGAACAAGGTGAAAGCTCTCGTAAAGGAAGGAAAGAATGATGAGGCCAGAAACTATGTTACGGCATATACAAATAGTTTTGCAGGTGCTGCAATGACCAGGTGGCAGGAGATGAAAGTAACGCTGTGGGGAATGTATGGAAGGGGGTTTTAAAAATGCATGTACTCACCCCCTGCCTTCGCTTCGTTCAGGCTTTCCCCCTCTCTACTTCGTGTACGAACTACACACATAGTATACAGGGGTCTACACACATGGTATACAGTTCAGAAAGGTAAATTTATGAAAAAAAATTATGGCTTTCACAGAACAGAGTATCATGAGTCAAAGAACTGAGTTTTGTATATTAACTTCTAAACCTGGATCAAACATTAGTGAGTTTTGCAGGCGATTTAAAATAACCAGAAGGACTGGTTATAAATGGCTTGAACGCTATTATGACGAGGGATTGCCAGGATTGACGAATAAAAGCAGGCGTCCTCATCATTTTCCAAATCAGACATCTGAAGGTATTGAAAAGTATGTTATAAAGATAAGAGGTAAAGACCAGGAATGGGGGTCAAAAAAATTGCACAAGATCATCTGTAACCATAAAGATCAAGGGTTATATACTTATCCAATTATACCATGCAGAGCAACAATTACCAAAATCCTGGGACGAAATGGATTAATCTCACCGACCCGTTCAAAACAATCTGAAGGTTTTGAACGATTTGAATACGACTTTCCAAATGAGCTATGGCAAATGGATTACAAAGGTTACTTTAAGCTATTAAACAAAGAGTTATGTCATCCTTTAACGATAACAGATGATCACAGTCGATTTAATATATGCCTGGAAGCCTGCAGGAATCAACAAGAAATAACTGTTAAACAGGCTCTTATAAATGTATTTAGGAAATATGGTTTGCCTTACAAGATTTTAACTGATAATGGTGGCCCCTGGGGAGCCGCAGGCAACGAACCAGCTGATGGATCCCGGTGTTATACAGTTCTTGAGAAATGGCTCATTCAATTAAATATAAAGCTTATCCATGGCAGGCCATATCATCCACAGACACAAGGTAAAGAAGAGCGGTTCCACAGAACCCTAAAACAAGAATTACTTGATTATGAACAGTTCCGGAATCATGTCCACTGTCAAAAAAGGTTTGATTCCTGGAGAGAGAAATATAACTGCATTCGTCCACATGAAGCAATCAATTTTAAAACACCTGTTGAGCTTTATTGGCCAAGTAATAAAGAATATCCTGAAAAAATGGAACCCTATGAGTACAATATATCAGATATAAAAAGGAAAGTGGAGAAAGGTATTATAAGCTTCAAAAACAAAGAAATAAAAGTAGGAAGAGCTTTTTCGGGTGAATATGTAGCTCTTAAAAAGTCACAAAAAGACCACAATTATGAAATATATTTTTGCAATCAATTAATAAGAACTATAACTTTATAAAAGTGTATACCATGTCTATGACCCCTTGTACACCATGTATATGGTCCGAACACTTCGTATAGAGGGGGAAATAATTAGTTTACAATAACTTACCCCCTTCTTTGCTTCAGCAGAGAGGGGGGCAGGGGGGTGAGTTCATGGAAAACAGAGACTGTTAAATGGAGATTATAGTAAAACTCGAAAAAGAGTCATTCTCAAAAGATGATATTATCCGGCTTCTTAAATCTGAGGGAGAAGAAAAAAATGCGCTGTTCAAAAAATCAGGGGAAGTAAAAGAAAAATATATAGGTAATAAGGTCTGGTTCAGGGGACTTATTGAATTTTCTAATATATGCGGGAAGGATTGCCTCTATTGCGGAATACGAAAAGGAAACAAAAACCTTAAGCGATATAATCTCTCTGATGATGAGATACTTGCTGCTGCAAAATTTGCCTTCGACAATAACTATGGATCCGTGGCTCTCCAGTCAGGTGAAATTGAAAGTCCTGCTTTTACGAAACGAGTAATAAAATTACTCAATAATATCAAAGAGCTTTCGGATGGAAAGCTCGGCATAACATTATCAGTGGGAGAACAGGAACCTGAAGTATATAATGAGTGGTTTGATGCCGGCGCTCACCGTTATCTTCTTCGTGTTGAATCAACAAACCGGGAACTCTACAGCAAGATCCATCCAAATAATAAAAAACATGATTTCCAGCGAAGACTAGATTGCCTTAAAAGTCTTCAGGATATTGGTTACCAGACTGGTACGGGGGTTATGGTCGGTCTGCCGTTCCAGACTTTAGAGGACCTTGCCGGCGATCTTCTTTTCATGCAGGATTTCAACATTGACATGTGCGGTATGGGACCATACATTGAACATGCTGATACACCACTTATTATTAATGCAGATAAGCTTCTTCCTCTTAAGGAGAGATTTGACCTTACGCTTAAAATGATAGCTGTTCTCAGGATCATGATGAAGGATATAAATATTGTCGCAGCAACTGCTCTTCAGGCAATCGATCCCATCGGAAGGGAGAAGGCCGTGAAGATCGGTGCCAACATCCTGATGCCAAACATTACCCCGGGAAAATACCGCGACAGCTATAAGCTTTACGATAACAAGCCCTGTACCGACAACTCGGCAGAAGATTGCCAGAGCTGCCTCGAAGCCAGGGTTTCGCTTGCTGATGCAGAGGTGATATATAGCGAATGGGGGGATTCTCAACATTACGAAAAAAGGCGTTATAAGAGAAGTTGCTAGTTGCTGGTTGCTGGTTAAAAGCAAAAGGAATACTGCAGAATTATTCAACTAGTAACTAGTAACCAGCAACAAGCAACTTAAAAGATCATTTTTCTTACATACACCCCTTTCAGTCCGCTCAGATCTTTTTCGAGAAGTGCTCTCTGATCAGGATCGCCGGTAAGTTCCAGGATTATAAGTCCTGCGGGTTCACTAAAGAAAGTCTCATTCACACCGAGGCGGGTTCGGATATAACAGCCGTATGACGTAAGAAGCTTCTGAACTGACAGTATAACATCATGATTCCTTTCTACCAGCATTCCGAGAATTTCAATTGCTCCCTCAGTCTCTTTTGACGCAACGGATTTTTCTTTACCCGAAAAGATCATTTCCCTTATGATTATTCCGCCAAGCGGCTCAAGTTCCTTTTTCAGCAACTCTGATTCAGACTTATCATCTTTCAGGTGAAGCAGGATATATGCTTCACGGCTGCATACGCTGTCAGTAACCTCATGAAATCCCAAACGGGTGGTAATCACTGAAGAATGCTTCGAAAGGGTTTCCTGGGTAAGGCCAGCCTCTTTAATCCTGTCTACTATCTTAATTCCGAGTACTTTTATCATAAGGATATATTTAAAACACGTTTAATAATAAGAAGGCGTCGGGTGTCGGGCGTTTTGTTTATTCTTCCTGTCGCCTGATGCCTGACGCCTGTAGCCTTTAAAAGTACAGATCCCTTTCCCCTTTCTTTATTCGCTCAATCTTCTCCCGGGTTGTCTGCAAAACGCCCGGATCAAGTTTCTGAAGGTTCTTTTCTATAGCCTTCCATCCTTTTTCAGCAACACTTTCTGTAGCATAATCACAGATATATTCCGACAGGGTGAGGAGTGCATTCGGAGTGCAGAACCTTTTTATAAATCCCGGAACCGAAAATTCCATGAAATGTTCGCCTGTCCTTCCCATCCTGTAACATGAGGTGCAGAAGGAAGGTACATAATCATTGGTAAGAAGTTCATCTATGACATCAGAAAGAGATCTTGAATCGCTGATCTTAAATTGCTCGCGGTTCAGGTTCTGCACTTCGTTCTGTGAATCCGAATATGAACCCAGCTCGAGCTTTGTGCCGCCATCTATCTGTGAAACACCATATTTCATAACTTCTCTTCGTACATCCGGTGCCTCCCTGGCAGTCAATATCATCCCTGTGTACGGGACAGCAAGCCTGAGGATCGGTACAAGCTTCCTGAAGTCTTCATCGCTGGTCTGGAATTTATCATCAATATTAAGGCTGAGAGCATCCTTGATCCTTGGGAAAGATATGGTATGCGGGCCAACATCATAACAAGCCTCGAGGTGGTTGGTATGACGTACCAGTCCCAGTACCTCAAATCTCCAGTCATAAAGTCCGAAGAGAGCCCCGATTCCGACATCGTCAATACCTGCCTCCTGGGCCCTGTCAAGAGCAGTAAGCCTCCATTCAAAATCTTTCTTCTTCCCGCCAAGATGATATAATTTATATGCATCAGGATAGTATGTCTCCTGGAAAATCTGGTATGTCCCGATGCCTGACTCTCCCACTGTCCTGAATCCTTCGATGCTAAGCGGGGCAGCGTTGATGTTCACTCTCCTTATCTCTCCATGTCCCTTCTTCACCTGGTACACAAGCTTTACATTATTCGCTATGAATTCAGGAGAATATTCCGGATGTTCACCATAAACCAGGATAAGTCTCTTTTGTCCGTTATCTTCCAGAGCTTCAACCTCATGGATCAGCTCTTCATCACTTAATGTTTTTCTGATGGCATCCATGTTGGATGTCCTGAATCCGCAATACTGACAGTTGTTTGTGCACCTGTTGCCTACATACAGGGGTGCAAAAAGGACTATCCTGTTACCGTAGACTTTCTCCTTCAGCTCCTTAGCCCCCTGTTTTATCTCTTCACCGAGGTCAGTTCCAATTGAATTGACAAGAACAGCGGTCTCTTCAAGAGTGAGGCGATTTTTATCAATGGATTTCGAAATTACTTCTCTTACCCTTTGCTTGTCAGGTTTAGTGTTTTTAATAAGATCCCATATTTCCTCCGGATCAATGAACGGTTTCATTCTTTGATCAGGTATCCTCAATCTTTCAGGTGAAAAACGCATGAATTATATTGTATTACTAAAAAAACAAAGGTACGAAGAAAAGGTGCTAAAGTTGATGACACTTATCAGTATATGAGGTCCGAAATTTCCTCCCTGGCGTGCAGCAGCCTTTCAGCTGTTTTTGGATCTCCCAGGGATACAGAACCATGTATCATCTTATGAAACAGGATAGTGGTGGTCTTCCCCGGAAAAACATTCTCATCTTCAAAAATATGAACAAGAACTTCCTGTTTCTTTTCGAGAGATTCGCTAATGACTGCCATCCCCTTTGAATTTACATCATCTGAAATAACCGATACAGCGTATATTCCGGTCGCCGGCAGGAGCTTGCACTCCTCCGTCATCGGGATTTTTACGAATGAGAAATCGACAGATGAAGTCAGCCTTTCAGATACTCCCATTACCATATAGTAATGATCGAGATAGGCATTGGCTCTCTGGATATAGCCTTCACTTATCGCTTTGCGGATCTTCGTTGAGCTTACGGTTTCATGCTGAACTTCCTGTTCAGGTATCTCCTCGGCTTCAAAATTGTATTTTTCTCTCAATTCCCACAGGTGTTTATAATCGCCTTCCTTGTTGAAACCAAAATGGTGATTGAACCCAACCACGACAACCTTTGCCTGCAATATACCATAAAGGTAATCTCTCACGAACTCCTCACTGGTGGTCCTGGAAAATTCCCTTGTAAACTCAACTATTATCAGATTATCCAGACCAGCTTTTCTTAGAAGCTCCAGTTTTTCTTCCTGTGAGTTTATAAGCTTCAGGTTCTTTCCTGCCGTTTCGGGGTAAAGAACTTTTCTGGGGTGAGGATGGAAGGTTATTAAAACTGATTCACCGTCGTACTTTTCAGCCAGCATCTTCAAACGGTTCAGTATGGTTTTATGTCCTATGTGGACACCGTCGAAGGAACCGGTTGTCACAACGGGATTCCTTATCCCCCGTGCCTGCTCAAAACCACTGAATATATTCATTCTGCGATCAGTGTTCTAAAAGGGTATTCTCCTTAACAAAGTATGCAACCTTTTCAATTGAAGTGATCATATCATATTCCTCGAGGAATACCCATGATGGAACATTTAGCGGAATGGTAGTAAAATTTAGGATGCCTTTGATACCAAAACGAACGACTTCTTCAGCTATTTCTTTTGCATAGTCGGGAGGAACTGTAATGATTGCTATTTTGATATTCAGGTCTTTAATGACCTTCTCCATCTCAATATGCGGATAGCACTTCACCCCTGAAATGACTTTATTGACTTTCTGAGGATCAGTATCGAATGATGCCACAAGATTCAATTTCGATCTTTTACCCTTGAAATATCCTGCGACAGCCCTCCCCAGGTTGCCGATCCCGATGATGGCCACATTCAGGCTCTCTTCAGCATCGATGATTGTTCCGATCTTTTCAATAAGTTCCTTTACATCATAGCCTTTGCGCTGCACTGAGGAATATCCAATAAGCATCAGGTCGCGTCTGACCTGAACAGCTGTAATATGCAGACGTGCAGCAAGATCGTGTGAATAGATGAAATTTTTCTTTTCATGAAGACATTCCAGAAGTGTTCTTCTGTATTCGCTCAGCCTTTCTACAGTTTTTCCCGGTAATTTCATAATGTTTCAGGATATAGTTAATGATTTCTTTGGCAGTCTGACAGTAAATACGGTACCAAGATCCGGTGTGCTTTCAACCTTAATTGTACCATGATAAAGTTCAATTACCTTTCTGACTATTGACAATCCAAGCCCACTGCCCGATATATTCTTTGTTCTCTCATTCTTGACTCTCATAAAATCCCTGAAGAGGTTTTCCTTATCAGCATCAGATATTCCGATGCCTGTATCGGTGAATACCAGAAATACCTCATTTTCACTGCTATCGATTGTAATGTCTGCCTTACCTCCGAATTTGTTGTACTTGACGGCATTTGAGATAAGATTGTTAAAGATGATCTCCATATCCTCAGGGTCTGCCATAATTTTTGAATCGCTCCTCACATCAAGATTTATGGAAACTTCCATCTGTATGGCATATGGCTGAACCGTGACAATAGCACTTTTTGCAACTTCTGTAAGGTCGACTTCCTGGATTTTTTCTTCTTTCTTTTCTAGCCTTAACTTGGTGAAATCGAGCAGATCCATGATGAGGTTTCTCATTCCCTGTATCCGCTGGAGCGACCTGTCGATATGGTCGGCATAATCGTCTATCCTGTCTCCGGCCTGCTTTTCCTGCATCATCCGGAGATAACCTTCGAGAGCATTAAGAGGCGCTTTCAGCTCGTGTGAAAGAACTGAAAGGAACTGATACCTTATCTTTTTACCGTCCTGCTTAAGCTTGTCGGTGACTTTCCGCAGGTAGAGCTGCTTGGATATATTCTCAATGCTCGATTTAAGCTCCTGGGGCGTAAATGGTTTGGGAATGAAATCGGTTGCGCCATCACGCGTTGCTCTGATAGCAACATCCAGTGATGCATACGAAGTGATCATCGCCACCACTATATCATATTTTCTTTCACGAACATATTCCAGAACATCCACGCCCTGTATCCCCGGAAGCTTATTATCAAGAAGGATAATGTCAGGCTTGTCGTTTTCAATCATGGTGATGCCGTCTTCTCCTGTCGGGGCCTGCAGCACTTCAAATGTATAATCCTCATCCATAAATGGATAGGTCACATGAAAATCTCTCAGGATACGTGTCACCCCCGATCGTATCCCGGGTTCATCATCGATAACCAATACTTTCAGGACTGCCATGTCATATCTTTAAAAGTTTCATAACCTCCTGGTCAAGTTGTTCTGCTCTTATTCCTTTTTCAAGGTATTTATCAGCCATGATCCATGATTTGTCTTTTTCCGAATCGATACTGAATGACATTCCTGTTTCCCTGGAAACCGCAGTAGCCAGTATTACAGGAACTCCCGGGTACTTTCTCTTGATTTTATAGCAAAGAATAAACCCACTATCATCGCTTTCCATCATAAGGTCAAAAATCGCAAGGTCGGGCTTGAATTTAGATATTACCGATTCAGCTTCTGCCTGGCTCTCTGCGGCAACAGTCTTGTAGCCTGCCTTCTCAAGACTGAAAACAGTCTGGAAGAGATAGTCAGGATCATCATCGGCAACCAGAATCGTGTAATCGCTTTTTTTCATTTTATGCAAATATCTGATATTTTGTAATATTATCGTACAATATTTTCTGTGGAGAAATCTCCCTTTCTCCCCCTCTATTCTTTCCGTCTAGGCAACACGATCTTAAAACTCGTTCCCGTTGGCCCTTTTGCCGGATCTGTATTCGACTCAACGGTGATCTGCCCCTTGTGCATTTTTACAATTCCGTATGCTGTAGCCAGCCCCAGACCGGTGCCATGGCCAAGCCCTTTGGTTGTAAAGAATGGTTCAAAGATCTTGGACTTGTTCTCATCTTTAATCCCTGTCCCATTGTCACTTACACTTATGCTGACATCACTGAGGGTATCTTCCAGAAGGATATTTATCTCTCCCCCGTCGGGCATTGCATCGATGGCATTTTTAACAAGATTGGTCAGAACCTGCATCATCTGCTCAGCGTCAAACATGGCATCGGGGTTGGTTGTCTTATCCTCGATCACAGTCTTGACTTTTGCCGGTATAATTATGCTTTCGAGACTGTGACCCACAAACTCATTGAGGTTAACCCGCTGATGGTTGACCTGATTTTTCCTGGCGAAGTTCAGGAGTCCTGCAACAATTTTTTTGCAGCGTCCGGCCTGTTCTACTACCAGTTTAAGGTCTTCCCT
>JAPLDY010000172.1 GCA_026391595.1 Bacteroidia bacterium | reverse complement strand
GTATAGGAGGGAGCGCATATTCGTTTGAAGTTCTGGGCATTTGAAAATATATACTATGTGTTATTGGTCAAGAATAATATAAGTAGAGGAGAAAGAATTAAACAACTATCTCTGTAAAAAGAGACATTTGTATCGCAAAACTTTTTCTGGTAACGCTCATTACCTCAATGAGCGGATTACACATTTTAAAATAAGATTAAAAGATATATCAGAACGGCTTATTTGTTTTAGGATAATTAATGATAAACGAAATATATATTTTAATTGGAAATAATATTTAACCTGTTGATCATCAGGACTTGAGATCCCTCAAAGAATTCAGAAACATAATGAAATTCTAGAATTTTTAAAGTTACATGACTTATAAGGTGAAAGAATCAACCGGGTCTTCAAATCCAAAACATTGTCTTGTCCTAAAATAGGTTTACACAAAAAAGTGTAAAATGGAACAAACAAGTAAAGTTATTTTAGGATTAAGAGGTTCAAAATCTTTTACGATTTCTGAACGGCATCGGATTATTCAAGAGTTGCTTTCATCTAGATGTAAGAAAGTTGAAATCTGGAAAAAGTATACCGGGAAAGATGAAGAGCATGGAATCTTGCTAAAATGGATGCGTCAGTTAGGTTATTCTACCGAACTTTCAACCAGAAGATTTACTTTTGGAGAAAATATTAGTTTGATGGCGCAAAAGCAACCCCCTACCACAAAAACAGAAGAATCCTTTGAAATCCTTCAATTAAAGAAACGAATTTATGAATTAGAGAATCAATTGAAAGATGCCGAGATGAAAGCTATCGCCTTTTCGACAATGGTTGATATCGCAGAGAAAGAGTTTAAGATACCAATCAGAAAAAAGCTCAATACCAAACCATTGAAGAAATGAAAAGTAATTTTCCACACATAGGATTAGCCAAATTATGTGGTTGGTTTGGTGTTACCAGGCAGGCTTATTATCAAAATAGTTGGAAAGGCATTGAGCTCAGTATTGAAGAAGATCTTATATTGAAGGAGGTTCTGGGAATCCGTAAAAATCATAAAAGAATGGGGACACGTAAGCTCTATGATAAGCTTCACCCATTTATGCTGGAACATCAAATCAAGATGGGAAGAGATGCATTATTTGATCTCTTGTCGTCCAGTCATTTGCTTGTGAGAAAGAGGAAAAGACGTATACAAACCACTCAATCCTTTCATTGGCTAAGAAAGTACCCGAACCTGATAAGAGAATTTATCCCAACCGAACCTAACCAACTTTGGGTTAGTGACATTACCTATTGGAAAATAAATGGAGGACATGTGTATATTAGCTTTATTACCGATGCTTTTTCTCACAAGGTAGTGGGCTTTCATGTAGCAGAGACATTGGAGGCCGTTGAGAGCGTACGAGCTTTGAAAATGGCCCTCTCTGGCTTAATTATGGAGCCAGGAGGTCATTTTCAACTCATCCATCATTCCGACCGTGGAGTACAGTATTGTTGCTATGAATATGTAAAGCTATTGCAGGAGAATAGCATTAAAATAAGTATGACGGAAAACGGAGATCCGCTGGAGAATGCTTTAGCAGAAAGGTTAAATGGAATACTTAAGGATGAATATTTGAATGATAGTCCGGTAACATCAATAGAAGAAGCCAGAACGGTATTAACAAGATCTGTAAGCCTTTATAATGAGGATAGGCCACATATGAGTATCGGAAATCAATATCCATCTTTGGTTCATAAAGAAAAGATCCAAACAGAAAGATTATGGAAGAATTATTACAAAAAGAATCCTACAATTGTAAATCAATATCAGGATTAACTATTAAATGTAAATTTATATCAGGATTTAATTATTAACCTGTAAACTTTTTTTAGGACGAGTCAAAATGCTATAAGTTGTATCAATGGGGGGAAGAAGCGGCGGTTCGCTTGGGGTTTTCTCTTGAAGAAGAATTTTATCGCGAACCGCCGCTTCTTCCCCCCATATTCTTATATAGACCATGTCATCCCGAGCGAAACGAAGTGAAGCGAGGGATCTCCCTCTATAAAATAAAAAGGCGCGGACTGAAAACCCGCGCCATACGTATGCTAAAAATGACCTTTTGGACTTTTTCCTGGACTAAATATCTGCGCTAAAGGTATCGCCTGAGTCAAAATCGCCGGTTTTATATCCCTTTGCGAACCAGGATTTACGCTGATCTGCCGTGCCATGTGTAAATGAATCGGGATAAATCCTGCCCTGGTACTTTTCCTGGAGAACATCATCGCCAACGGCTGCTGCTGCATTCATGGCTTCTTCAATGTCTCCCGTTTCCAGATATCCCAATCCTTCTTCATAATGTGCCCACATTCCTGCAAGAAAATCAGCCTGAAGCTCGAGCCGCACTGACAGCTGGTTAGCGCTGGTTTCGCTCAGCCTTGACCTTTGGGTATTAACTTGTTCGAGTATGCCAAGAAGATTCTGGACATGATGGCCTACCTCATGAGCAATAACATATGCAACGGCAAAATCACCATAGGCTCCAAATCTTGTCTTTAGCTCATCGCAGAAAGAGAGGTCGATGTAAACCTTTTCATCGCCCGGGCAATAAAAAGGGCCGCTGGCACCGCTTGCATAACCGCATGCTGACTGGACCTGGCTGCTGAAGAGGACAAGCACAGGCATCCTGTAAGTCGATCCTGACTGCTTAAATATTTTACCCCAGACTGTTTCTGTATCTTTCAGTACAACTTTTACAAATTCAGCTAATTGTGCTTCTTCGGCAGAAGGCTGGTACTGTTCAGTTCCGGACGTACCGCTGCTTGTGGTATTAAGAAGAGCTGAAGGATCCCCTCCAAGCAGCAGAACGATGAGTATAATTACAATGGTTCCAATTCCTCCGCCGAGCGCCATTTTACCTTTGGACATTCCTCTGCGATCTTCAACATTATCGCTGCCCTGTCTGCCCTGCCATTTCATAGGTATAAAGTTTTAGTTGATAATGAGTTTTGTTACTACAAATCTAATTTTTTTTAAGCAACATTCAACCATTTATGTATTCATCTGTTACATATATTATATGGTATAAAAAAATCAATCGTTGAGATTAAATCTAACTTTGTAAGCATATAGTATGGGAGAAGATCCAATGCCGTTAAAAGTCAAAATATCGAAGACTTATCCTGTCACAGGAATGCACTGCGCTTCCTGTGCTGCCAGGACAGAGACTTTTGTTAAAAAACTTCCCGGTGTAAGGTCCGCGTCGGTGAATTATGCCGACACTTCGATGAAGGTCGAATTCTCGCCTGAAGAGATCTCTCCAGGTGAAATGAAGCAGGCTATACGGACAATAGGCTACGATATAATAATTGATGAAGCAAACAGCCTCGAGCTGAAGGAAGAAGCTCAGCAAAATTATCTTAAAGCTGCCAGGGTAAACATCATAGGGGCAGCAGCTTTCAGTATCCCGCTGCTGGTGATAGCAATGCTTTTCATGGATATCCCTTATGCCAATTACATCATGATGGCGCTTGCAACACCTGTTGTGTTCTGGTTCGGCAGGCAATTTCCCGCCGGTGCTGTAAAACAGCTTAGATATGGTTCTTCCAGCATGGATACTCTTGTCGCGCTCAGTACAGGGATAGCATATATTTACAGCGCTGTTGTAACATTCTTCCCCCAACTGTTCAATAAAGAGGGTATCAGCGGTCACGTTTATTTTGAAGCTTCCGCAGTTATAATAACATTCATTCTGTTGGGACGATTGCTTGAAGAAAAGGCAAAGTCAAACACATCTTCCGCGCTGAAGAAACTTATCGGTCTCCAGTCAAAGAACGTAACGTTAATTCAGGATAATGGCGAACAGAAAGATATCCCGGTAGGTGAAGTTATCCCCGGCAATACTATCCTTGTCAGGCCGGGAGTCAAGATCCCTGTCGATGGGATGGTGACTTACGGGACTACATTCATTGACGAAAGCATGCTTAGCGGTGAACCTGTTCCGGTTGAAAAGAGCGCTGGCGCTAAAGTATATGCCGGAACTATAAACCAGAAAGGAAGCATTCATTTCAGGGCAGAGAAAGTGGGAAGCGATACGCTTCTCTCACAGATCATCAGGATGGTCAGGGAAGCACAGGGAAGCAAAGCTCCCGTACAGCATCTTGTAGATAAGATTGCGGGAATCTTTGTACCTGTTGTGATGACAATAGCATTAGTCAGCGGTATAGCATGGTTCTTCCTCGCAAAAGAGAATAACCTCATGCATAGCCTGCTGGCTGTTGTTACGGTTTTAATTATCGCATGTCCCTGCGCACTTGGACTTGCAACTCCTACGGCGATAATGGTAGGCATCGGAAAAGGTGCTGATAACGGCATTCTCATTAAAGATGCCGAGAGCCTGGAGACAGCCCACAAGGTAAATGCTGTTGTGCTTGACAAGACCGGGACAATAACGCTTGGAGAACCTGTTGTACAGGGAATGACATGGGGAAAAGATCTTTTTACCGGGAAGTACAGCAGGATACTACATGGAATAGAGAAAACCAGTGAGCATCCTCTCGCCGCTCCTGTTGCCAGGCACCTTGAAGATTCAGGTATTACAAGCCTCTCTTTGCCGGGGACAGTTGAGAGTATCACAGGCAGGGGAATAAAAGCAGTGGTTGACGGAGAACAATTTTTTGTCGGCAACAGAACGCTTATGGATGAACAGGGGATCAAAGCTGATGATGCTCTTCTTTCAGCCTCTGAGAAATGGAAAAAAGAAGCAATGAGTGTTTCATTCTTCTCGGATAGCTCGAAGGTCCTTTGTGTAATTGCAATCTCTGACAGAATAAAGGAATCATCAAGGGAAGCAATACGGCACCTGCATGATCTTGGCATTGAGGTTTATATGCTTACCGGCGACAATGAGCAGAGTGCTGCGGCTATAGCAAAAGAAGCCTTTGTTGACAGTTATAAAGCTGGAATGCTTCCACAGGATAAACACGATTTCATTAAAGAGCTTCAGTTGAAAGGTAAGATAGTTGCTATGGCAGGTGACGGCATCAATGACTTGCAGGCTCTGGCACAGGCAGATGTCAGCATTGCCATGGGTAAAGGTTCGGATATCGCCATTGATGTAGCTAAAATGACAATTGTATCTTCCGATCTGGCAAAAATACCGCAGGCATTAAAGCTCTCCAGGCTTACCATAAAAACAATCAGGCAAAACCTTTTCTGGGCATTCATATATAATATTATAGGTATCCCCGTTGCAGCAGGTGTGCTTTATCCTTTTACCGGATTTCTCCTGAATCCGATGATAGCGGGTGCAGCAATGGCTTTAAGTTCTGTGAGCGTTGTAAGCAACAGCCTCCGGTTAAGGCTGAAAAAACTTTAATGATGTCTTTGTCGATGAGCCCATTAAGACTTATCGATAAACAATAATATGTTTATTGAAATCCCGTCAGACTAAAATGTTACCCTTACTCCAATAGTTGAATATTTATGTCCCTGATAATCAGTATAAATGTTAACGGAAGGCTGTAGATAGGCACTATTCTGAAGGCTTTTTGCCTGTTTTATAGTCTTACTTTTATCAAGAAGAAAAAATGTAGTTGAAACAGCATCCAGAATATAAATGGGAAAATAGAAAACATAGGGATCCTCAACATTTTCGGTAAGATAAAATCCTGTCACAAGTGAGGTCGCCATGGAAGTCCCAAAGATTACCCAACCGGAAATTCTTAATCCCAGATTCCCGCTGACACCAACATTCTTCCTTGTTTTACCTCCTCTGCTGACAGAAATAGGTATTAAAGAACCTTTTATAACAGTATTAGCCAAAAGTGCATAACGCATAGGGAACCTGTCTTCCTGACCTGTATTTATAGCTGTCACAACCACCCCTGCCAAAACAGAGGCATACACAGGAAGGAGGAGAATTTCCCCAGTCTTTGCTGGTTTAATATCCAGGTCTGCTATTTGTGGTTTGGACGCCACCACAGGTTGAGGGGTTGAAGGTGCTGGTACGGGAGCAAAAAAATCACTGGTCCCATTTTCATACCTGATCTGTGAGATCTCCGACTTTGGCATGGAATAAACAGGGCCTGTAAGATTCTCGTATTTTCTGTATCGAATCTCAAAATTCAGAACTTCCTCAACTTTCGCTTTTATTTCATCACCATTCTTTTTTACGATGACGTCTTGTCCGCAGACAAGCATTTCAGATAACAGAGCCAACATGGAAAAGGCCATGCAAAATTTGAATGATCTCCAAAGGAATGTCTTCATATTGTAAGGTTTAAAATGGCACATATCACGAAAGATCACATAACTGATGATCATAATATTCACCGGAAATCAAAGTTAAGTGATTAAAAACCCAAAATCAACTTTTTTTGATCTGCCTGTTTCAGGAGATTTTATTTTCTGGGGGGCGGCATAAGATTAACGAAAACAGGCTTATCCCTGTCGCAAACTATTTGTCTATCGGCATATTCCAGCTCTGCTATCTGAATTGCACTTCTCCTTGACTGTGAGAAATCAGTTACCCCCAAATATCCTTTGGCCTGTCCGAAATGAGTGAAATAGATTATAAAAGCTCTGTCGCCATTCACAACAATATCAGGGTGTTGTCCCTTAACCCCGTCATCAGGTCCTTTCCCCGGCTCCTGCAGAATATTTTTTTCCTGCCGTTTCCAGGTAACAAAGTCGCCGGATGAATATATCCCCAATCCGTTCCAGTTATCGACCGCCATCCATGCTATCCCCTTCCAGAAAAAGACATTTGGCCCTTCTCCGCCCTGGTCGCCAACAACCTTCCTGCTGCTGTCGGTCCATGTGTATAAATCGGGACTATCAGCAAAATACATTGATTTTTTATCGGCCTCGTTGTTATAGTACATTCTCCATGTTCCGTCGGGCAGGCGAAAGACACAGGCGTCGATACATTTTTCAGATGCAAGCTGAAGTTTCGACTGAAAATCCCAGTCAACAAGGTTTTTGCTTGTAAGGTGGATTATCCAGCGCGGGTGACTCCAGTTGGAGAATACACCGGGTACATAGGTCAGGAACATGTGATAAGTTCCTTTATTTTCAACCACTTCTGGAGCCCAATGTGTATAGCCTGCATCGGGACGGTAGCGGATGTTGCATGTATCGCGGTATTTCCATGATGCACCTCCGTCGGAAGACTCTGCAATGCCGATCCGTGTTCCATGGACCCAGGTCACACCATCCAGACCTGGTGTGCTGGCTCGACGGTTGGTATAGAACATGAACCATTTCTTTTCCTTCCTGTTCCAGATCACAGTAGGATCTGCGGCGCCGTCATAAACAGGATCGTGAAAAAGAGGCTTTGCTGCAAGATTTCCATTACTGTTTTTTTGAGAAAAGCCAATTGACGGAAATAATAATAAGGCTATTACCGCAGAAATCAGATATGAATGAAGGTCAATATGTATCTTCATCTTGTTCACTCTTAAGTTTTAAAAATCTGATAACTAATCAATTATGTCCTGCTAATATTAGGAGATTCCTCACTTCGTTCGGAATGACATGGATTATAAAAGTATTATATGAGAGAGGAGGAGAATGGCGGCATGGCCGCCATTCTCCTCCTCTCTCCAATATCCTGAATGCCTGTCATTCTGAGCGCAACGCAGTGGAGCGAAGAATCTTTTTGTTTTCAAGATTACTCAATAGATAGTGACCATATATTAAAGGTACAAAGATGGTTGAAATCATCAATAGATTAAAGTTTCCCTGATGGTTGTTAAAGTTATACATTTTGTATAATACAATATGTATAACAAAAGGGAAGACAGGATAGTTCTATTTCTTTCTTTTAATGAATATAAAGTCTCCACCATTATCGCCAACATTCTGGATCGTTCCGAACTGTGGGATATTCTCGGAGTTGTTGATGACAGCCATTTTCATCTTTGAGAAGAGCTCCTCGGCAGGAAGATAGTCATTTGGATTCTCTTTCAGGCTCTTGATCAGATACTGAAAGAAGACACTTTTATCCGGCACCTCCTTCAGATACCCGCTTGTTATGGCCTTGCGGCTGTTCTGCTGGTAAAGCAGCTCGATGGCATAAGTTGCACTGAAAGCAGATCTCGTTTTGAAAATGCCGCCGCTGAAGCAGGCATCTGCTATAAGGAGAGTATGCTTTGATTTTATTGCTCCCAGATAGTTTGTCAGGTCAGTATTGGGGATCCAGTTAACCGGATTGTTCCTTGCCGCATCCCTGGGGAACCAGTACCCGACACCCATACCTTCGTCCCAGTATCCATGTCCGGCATAAAAAATCAAAAGGTTATCATCAGGGGTGATCTTAGATCTCAGCTGATGAAGAGTTCCGATTATCTCCGATTTTGTAGGATCTTTAAGAAGAGTAACGTTAGCAGGATCAAAGTTGTAATCTTTTGTAAGAGTACTATATAATTCAGTTGCATCGCGCACAGGTTCGTCAAGTTCATTGATGCCGGGATCGTCATATTTCTGATTCCCAATCAGTAAAGCAAAATTACGTGCGGCATAGAAGCTGTATTCAATAGTGAGGTCTTTGCTTACAGTATCATCTATTGCAAAGACAACTATTTTAATGTCATTGATCCCAAGCTTCAGCACAACAGGTTCATCGATCTGGAAGGAGCAATCGCCCTTCTGAAGTATCTGGTTGCCAATATATCCGTTTACAAATGAACCGTCGCGGTAGATCATGATTTTTTTAATCGGGGCTGTTGCTTTCACACATGCCCGGAGAGGAAACTGATCTGTAGAGGTAATGGCCATATCAGCCGCCGGATTGGTTACACTTATCGTATATGTGTTCACCGGTTTGGGTGGTTGTGCGGCTGTCTGCTGAGCAATGGCCGGTTCGGTTATTGTGGATGCCGAACGTTCGGAGTAGAACCTCAATTTTGAATTATTGAGGGCAACATCTGTGGCAACAACTTTTATTGTGTTATGGCCAATAGCCAGCGGCACCTCAGCAAGGAACTGACCGTCGGCAGCGACTTTTGCCTCTATACCGTTGACCATTACTGCGAAAATACCGCCAGCATCATCAACTTTCCCTTTTACTACCAAAGTGCGTGTATCTGATTTTGCCACCGAGTCTTTTGTAAGAAAAGGCGATTGAAGCGTTATAATAGGCGCTGTTACATCTGCAGGTGCGCGGCTCTCGTCGGTGAATACTTTATCAGCCCCTTTTTTAGAGATGTTAAGTTTCATTACACCCGATTTGCTCTCTGAGGTCTGGGAAAAGGCGGATGTTAAAATTATTAAAGCCAGAAAGGATAAAAATAGCCTTTTCATATTGTGGGTTTTAGTAACTGCTGATAATAATCAAAAAGTGTGCAATTTATATTATACGTTTTTAGTCTGACGTTGTTTCAATTTATAATACTATTAAAACCTTAAGCCCAATCCCCAGTTTGTAAAGGTAGTTTGTCTTGGATAAAAACTGCCATCGTGTTTTGAATATGGTGTAATTGCCCAGAATATTGCTACTCTGTCAAATGCCAGAACGACTCCTATTTCACCTGTAAGCTCATGTGTTTCCCAATAATAATTGCCGGGAGACCCGCCATAAATTTTTCCGCCAGCAACACCAGCTATTAAATGAGCTTGGAATTTATTTTTGCTGATTATTCGTTTAGTAAGATCTATGCTCGTATGAAAATAATTTTCGGGTTGAGGGAGATCTCTATCATCTTGTTTGCCAATCATGTACTTTGCTGAAAAACCCCAGCTCCCCATGTATCCTATTCGTATCCCCCAATGCATTCCCCATCCTTCACCGCCTCCCGGAAGAATAAAGAACCTTTTCTTCTCCCATTTAGCCTGAATAGGATCTATGTTCTTCTCATTTTTCAATTTCTCTTTATGGGGAGTATTATCTTGTAATAATTCTGCTCTTACTGAAAAGTCCGCTGAAGTAACTTCCTCGACATCTTTCAGCACGTCCCAAATAACTATATATTCAGGTTTGCCGCCAATAACATTTTCACCAAAATCTCCAACCAGGCTCTTTAGCTCAGATTTTAAGCCGTTGTTAATTGAACAGAATAAAGTCACCCTGAATGTCTGGTACTGATTTGAATTCAGGATCTTATAATGGACCTTGATGAATTCTCCCGCCTGTTCGACTTTAATACTGTCGACGGTCTGGCATTTCAATGATAATGAAAAGAAAAAAATAATTAAGGAGATGAAAATACATTTCTTCATACAGGTGTGAATAGGTTAAGATTGAACCAGTTAAATGAAAACCAGATACTAACTTATATAAAAGTACAATTGATATTAAACAAAAGCAAGATTTTCAGACAGTTTAAGAAATAATAAAGAAGCTGTCTTGATGCTGACAGCTTCTTTATATGAAACACTTTTTAAAATTTAGTTTTCAATACTTCTTTTACCTGTTCCGAGATGGATATTGGCAATAGTTGTTTCACTGCCTCTTGTGCTTGCTGAAGTATATGAAGGTGCATTTTGAACAGATGTCGGTGTATTAATTCCGACATAACCCGTTCCTCCGTTAACCAGGTTAAGTGAACCAACTGTTACTCCCGACATGTTTGCAACTGCTGAAGCTCCAGCTCCCGCTCCCGTAACCGAGGGTGTAATTGTAACTGCAGGAACGGTAAGGTATCCGTTGCCATTGTTAGACATGGTCAGGTTTGTAATGCTCCCGTCAGCACTTACGGTTGCTGTTGCTTTTGCCTGTACCTTCTCAACTTTATTAAGTATGGTCACAGCCGGAGCTGATGAATAGTTTGTCCCGTTACCAGTTATAGTAAGTGTTGAGATTCTTCCATTTGACACATTGGCAGTGGCAGTTGCTGCAGTCCCTGTTGTACCGGGAGCTGCTATTACCACATCCACTTTACCGGAAATATAATTCGATCCTTCAGTAACAACATTCAGTGCGGTGACGCTTCCAGTTGTCAGATGGATTTTACCGGTCATAATATCTGTCATTCCGCTTTTGGTGGTAAGGTTGAACTGATCGCCAACAGCATAACCTGATCCGAGAGCAGGTGATGGATTATATGTCGTAGATGAGAAGTACAGATAATCACCATTGTCAAAAATGGTCGGCATGGGAAGAACGGCTCCTGTTCCGGCACCGGTAGCTCTGACAAAATCCAGATTGACTCTTGAATAAAATTCTCCCTGATTTGCGGGCATTACTCTCCAGCTTGTTATTCCGCCTGATCCGTTTACAGCGAGAACTTCAACTTTTGCTGCTGTTTTAATATAAGGAAAAGTGAAAGCTGTATTTTCAAGAGACGTGGCATATAACGAACCTTTGGAAGTTACATTGAATACTGTTATTTGTCCTGCCGGGTTAATGGTTATGCTGGCAAGGGCACTTGTCCCTCCCGTACCGGGTAAAGGATTAACAATCGGCACGCTTGTAAAGGAATTAGAAATATCATAATAGCTGCCGGAATTTGTAATCTGTATATAATCAATCCCCCAGGTATTCGTTACTACAGATGTAGCGGAGGCTGGCGTAAAAGTATAATCCGGAGCGCCAATGGCCACTATTACGGGACTGACAGTCGGTACAGTAGAAGAACCGGAAGAGTATGTCGAACCAAAATATGTCGGGACTGTCTGAACTCCTGTCACAGGGACTCCTGCCTTGGTGGTCATCAGAAGCGACTGGGTGGCAGTAAAATCTGAAACTGTAAGGGTATAGTCGAGTCCCATTGATGTGGCAGGAACTATCATTGAGTAGTCGCCGTTTGCGTCGGTCAATGCCTCAAGTGAAAGGCTACCATAGCTCATGGAAGTTATCACTCCGCTGCTTATACTGGACAACGCAGAAGAACTGGTACTGACCGTAGCTACTACTTTTGTCCCTGATGGCGCATTTTCAGGACTTTTGTTTGTAAGATCTGATTCAAGGGTGACTTTCCCCTTTATAAAGCCTGTTGTCGTACCGGAAACCGGGATCATTGGAATGATATTTCCAACCTG
>JAPLDY010000014.1 GCA_026391595.1 Bacteroidia bacterium | reverse complement strand
GTTATATTCCCTTTGCGGAAAAAACGTTCTATAGCCTCTTTTGATCGTTCCGGGGTATATACTTTGCCATCAGAAAGTCGTTGGATCAGTTCATCAGGGGGAAGATCAATGACCTCTATTTCATCAGCGTTTTCGAAAATCTCATCGGGAATTGTTTCTCTGACAATGATCCCTGTAATCTGTGCAACTGTATCAGAACGGCTTTCGAGATGCTGAACATTTACAGTTGTGTAAACATCAATTCCGTTATCCAGGATTTCCAGGACATCCTGATACCGTTTCATATGTCTGCTTCCCGGGGCATTTGTATGAGCAAGCTCGTCGACAAGTGCAATCTTTGGCTTGCGGGCTATTATTGCATCCAGATCCATTTCCTCGACTGCAGTAGATTTGTACGGATAGATTTTACGGGGAATCAATTCAAAGCCCTCTGCCAGTTCAGCCGTTTCTTTACGGTTGTGTGTTTCAACATAACCAATGACAATATCATTCCCTTTCAGTTTTTCAGCTTGTGCAGTTTGAAGCATAGTGTATGTTTTACCTACGCCGGCACACATTCCGAAAAATATTTTCAGCCTTCCTCGTTTACTTTTTTCTTCCTCTATCTTTAAGAGGGCTAAAAGTTCATCGGGATCCGGACGGTTGTCCTTAAAGTCCATATCAAACTACTTTTGTTCTAACTTGAATAGCATTGCTTCAGCCTTTTCTTCGAGAGTTTTCATCTGAAACAGCATTTTCTTCAGCTCATCAGTATCGTCAGAGCTTTTATCTTTTCCCAAATCCTCACGTAAAGTTACTGACATTTTCTGCTTGTTTGTATTTATTTTTTCCGCCATTTCATTAAAAGCCTGTGAAATTTCGGTAAGCTCATCATTCCCGTCAGGATAAAGCCTGCTGTGGTAATTATCAGATACCATTCCTTTTATCCCATCATACATTCTGTAAAACCGCAGATTGAAATATGATGCGAACATAAATGTAAAACCATATGCTATTAAAAAACACAAGGTCCCTATAAATGTCATTTGTATTGTCGCCTTTTTTGCTGAAACTTTTGCGTCATCAGTTTTCCCTTCTATGGCTTTTTCATTCATCTGAGCCAAAAGCATCAGTTTCTGGTAAAGAGTGTCAGTTTTCTCCTGCAGGTTAAGAACCTTCCTGACCTGATCTGGCGATCTGACAAATTTTGTGACCGAATCATGGAAACTACTGTAATTTGTTTCAATATCAGATACAAGCTGATCTTCACCAACCTCTGTTATATTATTTTTTTCCAGGCTGAGTGATTTGTCAAACAGTATAAACTCCTTGTTAATAATCGCAGTATCAGGGCTTTTGTTCGTTAATAAGGAATTAATAATCATACGATTAATAGTTATCAGGATTTCTGACATATCCTGGGAATAAACTACTGAATAATGGTTTTCCTTGAGGATTGCACTTGTTTTCCCGGAGAGCTTGTTCAGGTAATAGGCAGAGGATACAGATAACAACAAAATAGAAGCCAGGAAAAGCACCATCCCCATTGTAAATCTTTTGCTACGGATTGTAGTTTTCATAAGGTATCAGTTTTATTTATGATTTGTAAAGTTCTGGTCCATTTTATAAAGTTCAAGGTTCATGATCAATACATTAACTCTCTCTTCACCAAGAAATGAAAACTGAGGTGGTTCTGTAAGTTTCTTAACACTCTGAATTAATTCTTGCTTTTGGATAGTATTGAATTTATGAGCTTTGGCAACACGGTCAACCTGCAATAATGCCGATTTCTGAGAAATATGCGGATCGAGGCCGCTTGCAGAAGCAAACAGCATTTCGGAAGGAACGTCTGTAAGGCTGTCTAATCGATTAAAAGCTATAAATCGGATTTTTCGTTCAGTAACCAGATTTTTTAACTTGGCATTTGTCAGGCCATAATTTGATCCGCCTGAAGGCAAAGGGTTATATGAAATAGCCGATGGCCGTGAAGTGAAAAATATTGTTGAATCAAATTGCTGGCCAATAAATTTGCTCCCAATCGACCGGTCATCAAATTCAATTAAGCTGCCATTTGCTTTTGCGGGAAATACAACCTGAGCAACCCCGGTAACAAAAAGCGGATATATAATTCCGGTCAGTATGGTAAAAAACAGGAATACTTTCAATGATATAATGATTGTCTTCATTATTTCGGCTTTTATAAGTTAATTAAAATATCAATAAGCTTAATTCCGATGAATGGTGCAATAATTCCACCTAAACCAAAAATAAGCAGGTTACGGGTTAAAGCTGCCTTAGCTGAAACGGGTCTGTAGCGGACTCCTTTTAAAGCCAGCGGGACTAATAAAATAATAATAATCGCATTAAATATTACCGCGCTCAGGATAGCACTTTGCGGCGAACTCAGATCCATAATATTAAGGATGGAAAGAGGGCCAGTTCCGTTTTTACCTGAATAAAGCGAAATTGCTATAGCTGGAATAATGGCAAAGTATTTAGCCACATCATTGGCAATACTAAAAGTTGTGAGTGAGCCCCGGGTCATAAGTAATTGCTTGCCTACTTCCACAACCTCAATCAATTTTGTAGGATTACTGTCAAGATCAACCATGTTTCCGGCTTCACGGGCTGCCTGGGTACCTGAGTTCATGGCAATGCCGATATCGGCTTGCGCAAGAGCAGGGGCATCGTTTGTTCCGTCTCCGATCATTCCTACCAGGTGGCCATTAGCCTGTTCTTCACGTATCCGGCGTAATTTGTCTTCAGGTGTTGCTTCGGCCATGAAGTCATCAACTCCGGCTTCAGCTGCAATGGCAGCACCCGTCAATGGATTATCACCGGTAATCATTACAGTTTTAATTCCCATTTTACGAAGTTCGGCAAAACGTTGCTTGATACCACCTTTAACAATGTCTTTCAGATGAACTACGCCTAAAACCTTTTTATCTTCAGCAACTACCAGAGGGGTTGAGCCCTGCCGGGCCAATCCGGAAACAATATCCTGAATTTCCTGGGGGTAAAAACCATTATTATTTTGTATAAAAGTGCGGATAGCTTCTGATGCTCCTTTTCTTATTTTCCGAACTGTGCCGTCATCGGTTTTTAAATCAACTCCACTCATTCGAGATTGAGCAGTAAATGGGACAAACGATGCATTAAGCTGGTGAACTTCACGGCCTCGGATGTTATATCTTTCTTTGGCAAGAACAACAATTGAACGTCCTTCCGGTGTTTCGTCCGATAATGATGAAAGCTGGGCAGCATCGGCAAGCTCTTCTGATTTTATTCCTGCTGCGGGTATAAAATCAGTAGCCATACGGTTACCCAGAGTTATTGTTCCTGTTTTATCGAGTAAAAGGACATCAACGTCCCCTGCGGCTTCGATGGCACGTCCGCTTGTTGCAATAACATTCCGCTGAATAAGTCTGTCCATGCCACTAATTCCAATTGCACTCAGCAAGGCACCAATAGTTGTAGGAATCAGACAAACCAACAAAGCAATTAATATGGGAAGTGACAAGTTTTGTGACATGGACAAACCTGAGGCCTTAAGGCTGTATCCAAAAAATGCCGGAAGCGTAACCACCACAAGAAGAAAAATAATAGTTAAACCCGATAGCAGTATAGAAAGAGCTATCTCATTGGGTGTTTTATGACGTTTTGCCCCTTCTACCAATTCAATCATACGGTCGATAAAGGTGTTACCAGATTCGGTTGTAATGCGGATCAGAATCCAGTCACTGATTACCTTTGTCCCTCCGGTAACAGCTGAACGGTCACCTCCACTTTCACGTATAACAGGGGCTGATTCGCCTGTTATGGCCGATTCATCGACACTTGCAATACCTTCACTGACTTCGCCGTCTGAAGGAATTACCTCTCCGGCTTTGCAAAGTACGATGTCGCCCATTCTAAGCTCGGTTGCAAAAACCGAAACTTCCTGCTTGCCAACAATTTTACGGGCTATTGTCTGCGTACGATTTTTTCTCAAACTATCAGCCTGAGCTTTTCCTCTGCCCTCAGCAATAGCCTCTGAAAAATTGGCAAACAACACGGTAAACCACAACCATATGGCTATTTGCAGGTTGAAAGATGAAAAGTTACCCCGGAAAATACCTGCAAATGCTATTATTGTTGTAAGAAGTGATCCTATTGCCACTATGAAAATGACAGGATTTTTAATCAGTAAAACAGGATTTAATTTGATTACACTATTTTTTACAGCCTGTAACAATATCTTTTTATTGAAAAGACCTGTATTTAGTTTTGTACTCATTTTGTTCGAATATTAAAAGGTTATTCCTCTATTAATTAGCAAGTGATCAATAACAGGACCAAGTGCTAAAGCAGGGAAATGTGTTAGCCCTCCTATAATAAGGATAACTGCGATCAGCAAACCGATAAACAGCCAATTGTCAGTACGAAATGTACCTGCCGAAAGCGGGGTAATCTTCTTTTTTGCCATGTTTCCGGCTATTGCAAGAACCGGGATAATAACGCCAAATCGTCCAATCAGCATTCCAAACCCAAGAGTCAGATTGTAGAATAGCGTATTCGCATTCAAACCGGCAAAAGCGCTGCCGTTGTTACCTGCAGCCGAACTATAAGCATATAGTATTTCTGAAAAGCCGTGAGGCCCTGCATTATTAAGGCTGGATAAACCTGCGTTGCTTATCGAAGCCAATGCCGAAAAAATCTGAATTACCACATTCGGTGCAAGAACCGCTATAATAGCCATTTGAACCTCAAAAGCTTCAATCTTTTTCCCAAGATATTCTGGAGTGCGTCCAACCATAAGTCCGGCGATAAAAACCGTGATAATTATAAATATTACCATGCCGTACAATCCTGCCCCAACACCTCCAAAAATAATTTCACCGAGCATAATATTTATCATTGCAATCATGCCTGCTATTGGTGAAAGACTATCGTGCATGGCATTCACTGAACCATTGGAAGCTGATGAGGTGGAAACTGACCAGAGAATACTATTTGTTATTCCCAAACGTGTTTCCTTGCCTTCCATCAAAGGTAAATTTCCGAAAATGGGATTTGTTGAATACTCGGCAAATAAGGAAACACTTAATCCCGTGATAAATAAAAGCAGCATTGCTAAAAAAATTGTCCTGCCCTGACGGTTAGAGCCGACCATTTTCCCATAAGTGAAAGTTAATGCCGCCGGTATCAGCAAAATTGCCAGCATTTCGAGCAAATTGCTCAGAGGTGTCGGATTCTCTAATGGGTGAGCACTATTGGCATTAAAATATCCCCCGCCATTTGTTCCCAGTTGCTTGATAGCAATCTGCGATGCTGCCGGCCCCATAGGAATTACCTGCTTCGCACCCTGTAAAGTCTGAACGGTTTCACTTGACTTGAAATTCTGGACAACTCCCTGGCTGACCAGTATAATAGCGAACAATATTGAGAGTGGCAAAAGAATATACAGGGTTGAGCGTGTAAGGTCCGTCCAGAAGTTACCGAGCTTTTCGGTAGTTTTCCGCGAAAGACCTCTTATGAGGGCCAATAAAACAGCTATTCCCGTTGCAGCACTTACAAAATTCTGCACAGTAAGTCCAATCATCTGGACGAAGCAACTTAATGTTGTTTCACCTGCATAACCCTGCCAGTTTGTATTGGTCATAAAGCTTACCGAGGTATTGAAAGCTGAATGCCAGGAAACATTTGGAAGATTTACAGGATTCAACGGCAGTTGTGCCTGGAATAGCTGAATCAGAAAGACGAAAACAAATCCGATCAAGTTAAACGTAAGCAAACTGAATGTATAGGACTTCCAGTTTGTTTCTTCCTCTGGATTTACACCTGTGGATTTATATGTCAGTTTTTCTAACCACCCGAAAACAGGCAGCATAAAATGCCTGTTCCCATTAAAAACCTTATACATATAACTGCCTAATACCGGCGTCATGGCAATTAATATGCACAAAAACATGACTATCTGAACAATATCTTGTATTTTCATATTAACTGAGCATTAAAACTTCTCGGGTTTAATAAGTGAGTATATAAGGTATACAAGAAGGATCAGCGCAATAAATGCTCCGATAATATATCCTGAAGGGAGATTTGTCTCAATGGATCTCGACAATCCCGATGATATAGTTGCAATCATATCATGTAAATTTTCATGATACAAAATTGCGATAGAATTTATAAGGGTTTTGTAAGAAATGACCTTTGGAATATAAAGACTTTATAAAGATTCTGTAAATTATTTATAAAGTCTGCGTAAGGTAAATTTTATTCAGAAGAGATTCTTTGAATTCGTTAGTCTAATCGTGATTTCCCCATTTAAAGTGGATTAAATAGAAAATAATCTGAATGTTGGATTTGAGAAATAAAAAGTGAGAGTATTCGCTCCCACACTTACTCTCACTCATTGTTATATGGTTCCACAAGCACCTCTATAGTCTTTATGACATAAGACGATTATCAAATAATTACCGATAACAGGGTGCTTTTTACGTATTGGATGAAAATTATTTTTTATCAGGGAAATCCTCAATAAATATTTTATTTCTCTTTTTGTAATACAAGGCGTTTAAAATAACAAAAAGCTTGGCAATTTCATTTATTATAGCTTGAACAAATATATGCTGATCATTGCTTATTTTATCGATCGGCATAATACAGGAGATAAGGATATTTAAGTTTTTTGGATTGGAGTTGACGTAAATAAAGGGTAAAATAGGCTGTTTTTCAATGACCATTTTATTACTGACATGAGGATAACTGCATGAAAATTCCTGTCGGGTGACAAAGTGTTCGCAGAGAGTTCTCTGAGTATTGCTGTCAATTATTCTAAATAAGACCCAATTTGAATTTACAATTCCAATTACGCGCTCACCAAAAAAATTACATGCTCTTTTTAAATCATCTTTTGTCTCAGGAAATTTGTCAATGCTATTAAAAATGTACTTAATTTCTTGTATCTGAATATTTGTTATGCCAATATATTGTTCTGAATTAAAAAGTCTATCCTCAACTTTCATCTTTTCAGTACTAATTTTATTAATTAGTTCTTTATGTTTGTCAATTTCATGTTTGTATAAATTTAATATCAGAATACTCATAATAAACAAAATACAAAGAAGGGATCCCTCAATAGCTTCTTCTTTTAAGATCATTTTTTCAGTTAACTGTACCGGACCTTTAACTAATATCGGAATATATATTACAAAAAAGAATATGATTGAAAAGATTATCAGATATAAAATTTGCAGAAATCTAGGCTGAAAGTTTATTTTCTTCATAGTGTCATTATTATTGCCGAAGAAATCATTCCATTTTAATGTATCGTCTGGGCAAACTTTTTATTTCGTTTAATTATTTTATAAGGTCAGCAATGTCTTTTTACTATTTCGATTGATATGTAAACTTTTAAGCTTAATTTTCTATACTGATTATTTTAGCAGTTCCGTTCTCTGAAAGATAGCAATCAGCCTATTTTTCTAAGTTTGAAAATCAGAGAAAACATCTGTTTTATTAATCTTTTTTACAATGATACTGTAAATTATTGCCGTCCAAAAAGAAAACATCGCATAGATCAATGACGGCTTTATCATATCCTGATTATGCAGCAATGTCCCGGCAACAAGAAAAGCCAAAGTCGTATTATGTACGGATGCTTCAATCCCAATGGTATAAGAGTTCCTTGTTCCAAGTTTAGAAATTGTTCCTATATAGAAACCCCAGGCCATGCATAATACATTTAATAATAGCGCATAAGGCAAAATATTATATATTTCCTTTAATGTAATTCCTGTACCACCGGATCCTCTGCCTGCAAAAAAATAGATTGTAAAAATTATAGCTAAAGCGACTATTAACAGAAATTTTATCGGACGTTGAGCTTTTTGCGCAAATCCGGGCTTGAAAGTCCTGATTAAGACACCTATTGCAGCAGGGATAATTGTCACTGAAAAAATTTGAATTATCGTTTCCAGATAAGATAGATGTATAATAGTAGATTGACTACAATAAAACAACAGACTTAAATTTACTAATAATGGAATGGTAAATAAAGTTATTATGCTATTAATTGAGGTAAAGGTAATTGAGAGAGCGACATTACCTTTAAAGAAATAAGTCAAAATCCCCGATGTTGTACCTCCCGGACAACATGCTAGAATTATCAATCCGACCTTAAAGGGAAGAGACATATTTGAAAAATAAGATACTGTAAATGCAATTATCGGCAAGACTATAATTTGTGAAATCAATCCGATAATTAAAGGCCTGGGAAATAAAACAAGATTCTTGAAATTACTGGATGTTAAAGATAAACCTACACCTAACATTATTAAAGCAAGTATGCTGCTTAATAATATATCAATGAATGAATATGAAGAATGAGCCATAGTCAAAACCTCATTAAAGCGAAATACATATTTTTCTTTAGAATTGTTTCATATCAAAATTTCTTAAGTCGAATTGCCACTGATTCAGTTTTCAAAATATGCACTTGTTTTTTGCCTTATATCTTTTTTTATCATGAGAACAGCAATAGTTGTCAGATAAATATAAGTATTCAGCATAAATAATCTCTGCCATAAGCCTTTATAGACAGTTAAAAAATTATTTTCATTTGGTAAATACCTGAATAGAAAAAGCGACACAGTTATTATACCGGTTATAAATATAATTCTTGACATACGATAGAAACCGGGATTTTCATTCCTGGTAACCACCTTCTGCATGATTAAAGGAAGCAATAATATAGCGGTTACTCCAATGCCTCCGAGAATATCATGAAATATCAATGAAATTGTCAGACCATTTTCAATATGGTTTGCTTTAAAAGCACCTGATCCAATTCCTTCTCCAAAACCGTAAAGCATGATTAACCATGCAGCGACTCTGGCAAAAAATCCTTTTTCGGAAAATGCTTTTCTGAATCCGGTTCCAAAAAATATTAAAAGCAATCCCATTATTACCCACCATAGGGAAACCTCATGCGCTACCGGACTGACAGATGCCCCCAGGGTGCTCATTGTATCCTTCAGATGGTCGTACCCCGGATAAAATGCTCCAAAAATAAAAAGAGTTACAAATTCGGTTATACAAACTACAATGCAGGCTATTGCTGATACAATAATATACTGAGAGGGCTTTTTCATTGTATTAAGGTTTAATTACCCTCGATAATACTGCGGGGACTTGCAACAAATCATAATCATAGCTGTATACCAGAAACTTATCATGCCATTGCGGATTGAACTTTTCCTTATATTCCCTCTGTCCTTTGTAATGTGAGAAAGAACGAATCTTTTCATAGGCGAACTTCATTGATCTTTCTGGAAAATTGTGAGGATCATCGATTCCTGACATTGGAGCGAAACCCAGATTAACATACTGAAATCCACAGGTTTTGAAATATTTAAAAAGCTCGACAAGCATGTAATCCATTACCCCGTTGGGAGCATCAGCTGTCTTTCTGAGCAGATCATACGTACCTTCATTTTTTACACTGTCAGGAATAATGTTCAAAAAAGCAATAATCTTTTCTTCCCGCGTTTCAAGTGTTATGACTGTTTGTCCCTTGATTTCTCTTTCAGTAAACATCCCCTGAGAAAAAATTATTTCATCTCTTTCAGTCAGTTTTAGCCATTCTTCGCTCACTGCTTTAAGTTTCTGGATCAACCCGTCACTCAGCGGGGGTGGAATAATCCGTGTTATATAGCCCTGTTCTGTAATCTTTTTAAGTGCATTCCTTATGGATTTTCTTTCACCTCCTTCCAGAGAAAAGGAATTAAGGTCAACCAATCCCTCCTGTCCAAGGAAAAGGCTTTTTTTAGATAATTCATTGTACACCGGTAGACTCTCCTTTGGCACCCTGTAGTAAATATCCTTGAGGCCGTTATCATAACAAAATTTACTGAAGGAAATGATACATTTTTTCATGGCTTCCCTGTTTTCCGCAACGGGATCTTCAAGCACAACTGCAAAATTCCTGCTGACGCGGTAAGCTATATATGCATTTACATCCCCGGGTGCAAAAATTAATTTGTCTGAATATGTCTTGAAATAATCAAGAGGTGAATTACCAAATTGCCGGGTTAATGTTCTTGCCCGCGATATTTCATCCTCTTTAGGTGCGGTGCGAAAGAAATATGGCCGGACAGATGCATAGACCAGAAAGGCTAAGGAGGAAAAGCCGCTGATCTTAATCAGATATATAAAATCACGTGCAAATGAATCATGAGGTACAAGATCTTTGCTTCCAATGAGGAGAAAATTTTGAATAGTATACCGGATTGACTGGGAAATATTGAAATCAATCTGAAAATGTTTTTTATCAAGAAGATAAAATCCAAGTACACCATACAGCAGTACAAGGGCGATACTAAACAAAGCCGTTTGGAGACCTATAGTTTCCAATTTTGGATCCGTTTTGACGTAGTATTCTTTTCTTGTTGCTATCAATGAGCCGGTAATAAAAAGAGCTACTGCCGCCTCCTCATAATCTATACCCTTGGTTATATGTCCGAAGACTGATATTATACTCAATATAATCGCAAACCACCAGGCACTCCTCAGTCCTCTCAGCATAAAGGCCGCTATTACGAGCATAAACAGTCCTGCAACAAGCACAAAACTGTTTGAAAAACTCACAATATCGATAAGCAAATAATCATTTAATATCTTAAGTCTTTCCGGAACGGCAGGTGTTAATACAGAAATAATATTCATCACACCCAGAAAGAATATTAAAACTGCCGGAAGTATCCGAATAATTATTCTTTCAACCTTAAGGAAAAAACTCAGAATACCACCGAAAAGAGGAAGCCAGAATTCAAAAAACCTGAATAGCAGTGTTATTGATATTGCCTCAACGCTGCTGAATCCTGTTTGTATCAGAACATACGTCATTGAAACCTCTATAGCGCCAAGTCCCCGAAGGAAAGGTGAGATAATCAGAAATAGCACTACGACTATATAAGCCATTATGGCCGATGTTATTGAAGGGGAAAAATGCAAGGCCAGCATTGATATATATACGTGAGCAATCCCGACAAATTCTATGACGATGGATATCAAGACCGTATAAATAAATTGCATACGGTTTATTTTGTTGTTTTTAAGGTCATCAAGGAAGAACCCTGCATTGGGGAACAGCTTTATAATCCAGGTATAAAGGATCCTTTTCTTTAATAGAGAATAATAAATAAAAATGAAAACCAGCAAAATCAGGATAACGCCTGCCAATGCATACCATTTTCCAGCACCCAGGTTCCCCCCGGCGACTATAAAAAGGAATGCCGGAATAGCGACAATTACTACGGATAGAATTCCGACAAAAGCGTAAATTGATGAGGCAAAATAGATCTGTGTGCGGGTGATCCCCTTTTTTTCAATGTCTTTGGTGAAAAATGCCAGTGAAGATACTGCTCCTGCAGGCAGAAATACACTGATGAAATTGCGTTTCAGGAAAAGAATGATCGCATCCCACAAATTCAGCCGGATGTTCAGAGAAGAAAATGATGTCACGTACATGACACTCTGAATGAATATATAGAATACTACCAGACCCAGACCCGCAAGAATCCAATTTATATCAGCTCCAGAAATTATACCCCTTACATTACTTAATTCGGTCTTCTCATGTTTGATAAACCAGGCTGCCATGCCGATGAAAAGGGCGGTAACGAGGAATTGAATAATAAGCTTCCTGTTTCCGTTAAGAAATGTGGATATTTTATCTTTAAAGAAACTTCTGAAGGAAGTTATGGAATTCATTGCTGTCATGGAATGCCAAAAATATTAAAATTCAATTATTTAAAACACTCTCTTTTAAAATGCTATATTCTCTTTCATAGTCTGTACAATAACGGCCTGATTATATTGATAATGGTGATCTCCGGGAATGTACCTGATCTTAGCAGCGGTTCCTGTTAATTGCTTCGGAACCGCAGATTTCTCATCTTTTCCATAGATAAGAAGTATTTTCCCTGTCTGCTCCTTCCTGATCTCATCTATCACCTTATAAGTATTCTTGCGGTTTTCCATACCGAGCATATCTGAAATATGGATCTCAAAATCGGAGGTAGCCGTTGGAGACAAAAGCACTGATGCTTCAATCTTTGATTTTAGATCTTCCGGCAACCTGGATACAATGAAGGGAACTATTTCCGATCCGAATGAATAACCCATAAGGATGAATCGTTTTCTTTCCCATTTTTTACTATAATAATCCAGTACTTTTGCCACATCGCCTGCTGTTTCGTCAGGAGATCTCCGGTTCCAGAAATACTTTTTAGAATCCAGACCTATTGTAGGAATTCCAAGATCTGCAAGATTGTCAGCGATGTTTTGCTCAAACCTGTACCAGCCTCCATCGCCTGAAATAAAAAGAACAGCAGGAGCCTTATTGTTTTGAAATTTAGCATTTGTGACTGTCAGAGGAAGCGTCTGTATCTGAATATCACCGCTATTTTCTGATCTCGATTGGTCAAATTTTTCAATTAAACGGTTATAGGCATCCTTCCATTGAGGCATAAAGTCGCTCCATTTTGAAAATCCATGTCCGACCTTAGGAAGAGAAACAAGTTCTCCGTCAGCTGTTTTACTGACAAAATCAGCAACCATAGGGTAATCACATACCTTATCGAGCTTGCCCTGAAGCACTATCCATGGATTTCCGAGTTTAGCGTCAGGCTGAAGAAAATAACTTTTTCCTTGTATGCCGGTCTTTTCAGATAATCCATTGACCTGACATAACATCTTAGGCAACTCAATATCCGGGCAAAAGCCAAGAGAAATGCCACCAATAAAAGTTCCCGGTCGAGCCTGTGCCAATATTCCATATACCAAAGTGGCACCACTTGAATAACCCATTACTACCGCAGGCCTGTAATCGTGGAAATTATACTTTTTTTCTATTACAGTCGTCAGATTGACAAAATCTGAGGCAACATTGTAACAGTTTTCATCGCGTTTCCGGAGGTCATTGAAATATTGAAGTATATCTACTCCTATCACCATTGTGTTCATTTCTGAAAATGCTTCTGAAAAACCGACAACTCCATATTTCCAACCGCCATCTCCGGAGATCATTATAGCAACATTCACCGGTGTACCTGCCTGTTTATAAATAAATACTCTGCCAAACGGAGCAATATTTACGGTATCAACGGAGGGGACTTCTGCGGATCCGGAAATAAGAAAAAATGAAAAGACAAATGCAACAAAGACTAATTTTTTCACTATTGTCAGACTAATATTTAAAAATCAATTAATCACTGCAACTAATTATGATCCTTTACTTTCTTTACCTGCATCATCGTATCTTTTTTCGATCAGTTCCCAGTTAATCAGCTTCCAGAAGGCTTCCAGGTAGTCAGATCGCCTGTTTTTATAATCAAGATAATAGGCATGTTCCCATACGTCACAGGTCAGTAAAGGGATTAATCCACGGCGAAGCGGATTACCGGCATTACTTTCATGGATTATCTCCATCGATCCTTTCTGGTTAAGTATAAGCCAGATCCAGCCTGATCCTAAAAGTGAAACAGCAGAACCCGTGAACATTTCCTTAAAAAACCTTACCGAGCCAAAATTTCTTTTAATGACTCTGGCAAATGTGCCTTTCAGTATTTGATTATTCCCCGTTTTTAATTCAGAAAAATAGAATGAATGATTCCATGCAAGGGCAGCATTATTAAATATAGCGCCTTCCGCGACTTTAATTATGGTTTCAAGATCCTTGTTTTCGAATTTAGTTCCCATGATTAGTCTATTCAGGTTTTCAACGTACACCTGATGATACTTCTCATGATGATACTTCAGAGTTTTCCCGGAAATAAACGGTTCAAGGGCATTGATCTCATAAGGCAATTCTGGAAATCCGAACTTCATTCTGTTTTATTTATGCACCCCGAAAAATATTTTATGTAAAGACCGTAAATAGTCATATTCTGTTTTGAATAAAAACTGCTGGCAAACTGAGTCAGCAGTTTTTATTCATTTTTAACAGATCCTGAATTTTATTGTTACTTATTGATCAAAACATCTCCTTTTGTCGTGAAATAAAGGGTTTTCTTCATATTCACTTTAGTAAGCTTCACAGCATAATGCTCGACCACTTTTTTCTGAGTGTTTTTAATCAGGATTAAATCACTGGCAATTTCCCAGTCCTTGTATTCGCTATTTTCTATTGATTTCATAATAGCCGGCGGAACAGGCGCATTCTTATGAATAATCCTGGAGCTGATAAGTTCACCCGTCGATTCAAAAACTGCAAATATATCAGATCCGTCCTTACCCTTGAACTGAATTTCATAATGGTCGATAGGTTCGTTATATTCACTATTAACCACCCATCCATAATTTTTCAATTCATAGGGGAAGACTCCCCATGCTATCTGAGAGTTCCCTTCAAATAGTTGCTCTGCAGCTTTAATTACGGGGGCCGGAATATTCCCCTTCTTAAGGGTAAGAATTTCATTTGGCATTTCTTCCGGGACAAGTTCCTGTGCCAGAATGGGAAACGTAAGTGCCAAAAATCCCAGAATTAAGAACAGTGACTTTTTCATTTTTTAAAAATTTTCATTTGTTAGTAATAATTCGTTATTTAAAATATTAGCGTTGAAATTTTATCCTAATAATTTCATTCTTCTTAATCATTTTTATTGATAGTCCTTCAATTTTTTCATCAGCCTTTTACGGGCAAAAAAGATCCTGCTTTTCACAGTCCCGATATTAAGATTCAGATTTTTCAGCTATTTCTATGTATTTGTAACCTTCAGAGTGCATGATGAATGGGATCTTAATCTTCTCTTCCAGCGCTTCAATGTCATTAACGATCTCCTTGTACGAAATCTCTGAATCGGGCTTTAAGAGAGGTGATTCAGCATTATTGTTCAGAAGAAAGGATGTTACTGAATTATCAAAAGCGGCATTTTCCCTGACTGATTTTCTGTAATTATTAATGAATGTGTTCTTCATTATTGTGAATGCCCAGGCCTTAAGGTTGGTGAATTCTTCAAAGCTATTCCTGCAGGCGAAGGCCTTCAGATATGTGTCCTGCAGAAGATCCTTTGCTTCTTCCGTATTATAGGTCAGCCTCCTGGCAAATCTTTCCATATTATCATTCAGGCTGATAAGTTCCCTGCTAAATTCCATTGCTGTCATAAATGTTAATTTTAATTATCCATTATCAATTTCCATCAACAAATGTATTTCAGGAAATTGAGGAAGGCCTTAAGATTAGATTAAGGTTGGATTAAGAACAGGTTAAGAGATATCTTAATCTGATAAATTGGTATAATAGAAGTGTAAGGAAGAGCAGGACGATTACTGTTATAGCTGAGGATCTTCGCTCAACATATATCCAAAGCCTTTTTTTGTGTGAATAAGCTTGTTTGGGAAATCTTTATCTATTTTCTTCCTCAGTGAGTTGATATGAACATCTATTACATTGGTTTCCGAGCTGAATGAAAAACCCCATATTTTTTCCGCTATAAGAATTCTGTCAAATACTTTGTCTTTATTGCTCAAAAGGAGTTCGAGTATTTTAAATTCGGTAGCAGTAAGATTCATTTCCGTGTTATTTCTCTTCACTTTCTTGGCTATAGTATCCATCTCCAGATCGAGTGCTTTCAAAACAGGACTTACCATTGCTTCCCTGTTTCTTCGATTCAATGCTTTAATCCTGGCCAGAAGCTCCTGAAAGCTGAATGGCTTTATTAAATAGTCATCAGCTCCGTAATCAAACCCGGTCAGCTTGTCTTCAACCGAATCAAGAGAGGTTAAAAATATTATAGGTGTTGAAATACTATTATTACGGATTTTTTTACATAATTCGAATCCTGAGATGCCGGGTATCACCACATCAAGGATCATGACATCATACTTTCTCGACAAAGCAAGGTTCTCTCCCATTGTTCCGTCATAAGCAATATCGACTGCATAATCACTGCTTTCCAATCCTATTTTGACGAATGTCGAAATTTTGGGATCGTCCTCAACCAGTAATATTTTCATCTCCTTGGCAGATAACCATGCAAGTTAATTAAAATATAAGTTTTAAAAGAAAATCATTTAAATTTGATAAACAATTAAAATGTCAATTGTAACCTAAACAGGATGAGATCAATATTATGCAGTCAGTTTTCTTAATTTGAAGAAATAAAGGATTTTGGAAATATTTACTGTTGGCAATGAATGATAAGGATAGAAATCAGATATCGAGACCACACTGGTATTCAATTGGTTTACCAGATCCTATACAAACAACTGTCTGGATATCTGTTATAATAGTATGTATTCTGAGCATACTCGACCTTGCAGGCTGGATTTTTAACCTGCCTTCCCTTAAGAGCATAATGCCGCGATGGATTCCTATGAATATAATCAGCGCTATTTGCTTTATTTCCACAGCTGCAGCATTAGTGATTATAAGGTTAAAATTACCAGCAATTCTCAGGAAAATCATCACGGGAATGCTCGCAATTTTCATAATTCTGGTTAGCCTTTCAACAATTTGCATATATCTTTATTCAGCATTAACCGGCAATGAAGCTGTTTCGACTGAAATACCATTTCTGACTTTTTTAACAGGCCACGGATCCAAAATGGCTTTTTCAGTTGCCCTCAATTTCTTTATACTCGGTTGTATAGTTTTACTTTTATTGGCTGACAATACGAAAACTGCTGGCCTGACCCATGTTCTGATCATTCCAATTGCACTCTCAAGTTACTTCGTTCCTGCCAGTTATATACTTGATATCTATTCTCTGACTGAACTGACACACGTTCCTGTATCTCTGAACAGCGGATTGGCATTTTGCGGGTTGTGTACAGCTGTTTTACTGATAAATCCGGATACCTGGCTCCTGAAGATATTTACAGCCCGCGAGACCGGAGGAATAGTTGCCAGGAGACTTTTATTGCCGCTGATGGTTTTGCCTGTTGTAATCGCCTGGCTGGTACTTTATGGAGAACGGGCCGGCATTTTCGAATATGATGAAGGTGTAGTTCTAGTGACTGTTACTTATACTGCCTGTTTCCTTGCACTCGTCTGGCTGACAGCCAGATTTGTCAGCAAAATTGATGAAAAACGGTACACTTCGGAGCAGGCATTACAAAGCACCAAAAACTATCTTGAGAATCTGATAAATTACGCAAATGCACCGATCATTGTCTGGAATCCGGATACAAGGATCCAGCTTTTCAATCATGCATTTGAGCATTTGACAGGATATTCTTCCTCTGAAGTCGAAGGTAAAAAGCTTGATATGTTATTCCCTGTGGATTCTTTGGAGGAATCAAATACAAAAATTATAGACGCATTGACGGAAAACTGGAAAACAATTGAAATTCCCATACTTACAAAGAAAAAAGATATAAGGATCGTCCTGTGGAACTCTGCAAATATTTTTGATACTGACAGGAAAACTGTCTTATCAACAATTGCCCAGGGTAATGATATTACAGAAAGAATAAATGCAGAACAAAAAGTAAAAGAACGCACAAAGGATCTGGAGGTTGCAAATCTCCAACTGAAAAAAGAGTTGACAGAACGTTATCTGGCACAGGAAGCTCTGAGAAAAAATGAGGCTCAGCTTAAAGAACTAAATGCGACCAAAGATAAGTTCTTCAATATTATAGCGCATGATCTTAAAAATCCCTTTACAAGCCTTATCGGATCTTCAGAATTGCTATTCCGGAATATTGATAAGATGGATAATGAAAAAATCAAAACTCTTGCCCTGATCCTGAATGATGCATCAAAAAGCGGGTATGCAATACTCCTGAATTTGCTTGACTGGTCGAGGTCTCAGACAGGTTTGCTGAAATTCAATCCCGAAAATATCAATTTGAAAGATTTAGTAGATGAACATATCCTGAATCTTGAACAGATCTCGTCAAATAAAGAAATTAAGATCTTTTCGGAAATAAGAAATGACCTGTTTATCTATGGAGATAAGAATATGATAAAAACTGTACTTCGAAACCTTCTTAGCAATGCTGTAAAATATTCTCATAGATCCGACAAGGTAATTGTCTGTGCATCTGTTTATGACAAGGAGGTTATTATCACAGTTAAAGATAACGGGATAGGAATTCCTGAAGAAGATATAAAGAATATTTTCAGGATAGACGCTAAATATTCAGTACCTGGTACAGAAAATGAACAGGGTACAGGATTAGGTTTGAAACTTTGCAAAGAATTTGTTGAAAAACAAGGCGGGGAAATATGGGTCGAAAGTACAGAACATAAAGGAAGCGAATTCAAATTTTCAATTCCCGTCAAAAAAGGCTGATCTCTGCAATATAATTAACCACTCAAACCCGTTGAATTTGTGACTCCTTAAGACAACACTGGTTTTTGTACCTATATAATGTTTCTGCTCATTTTAAAACCAATCAAATTTCCCAAGTCAATTATAAATGTGTTCAAAATACTTTAATTATGACGATAGTTATAGTAATACATACCGTAGCTATTATTGCAATAGGTTTCCAGTTAAACTCAAGCAGTTTTTTAACTTCCGGGCCAAATTTTATTGTCAGGAATGCCAATAAAAAGAATTTTATTCCCTGGCTGATAAGCGTGGCAAAACAAAAAATAAAGAAGTTGATGTCAAAAACCCCTGACGAAATTGAAAATAGTTTATAAGGAAGAGGAAGAGATGCTGCTATAAACAAAATCCAAAAGTCCCAATCTCCATACAGAATATGGACCTTATCATAACCAGTTTCGGAAAATCCCGGAATATTATTGAACATAAATTGTGCAAGTCCTGTGAACTCTCCATTCGTATCAAGCCATGCAAAATGTCCGATTGAATAACCTGCTATAGAGCCGGCCAATGTTCCCAATATCCCTAATAATGCATACTTATATGCTTTTTTAATATTCAGCAAAGCTAATGCAAAGAAAAGCATTGGAGTGGGTAATCCTAAAAAGGATGCATCCGCAAAAGCGCATAAAAACAGTGCCCATGAACCCCATCTTGTGTTAGCCCATTGCAGACTCCAGAGACGTAACCTCTTAAACCAGTTTTTCATTCAATTATTTATAGACTATTGTTTGTATCAATTTGTCAATTTTTAAAATTTTATTTCTTTTTTATATTCTTTAAAGAGGTCATCTTCATCTTTGCCCTCTGTAACTCCTCTTATTAGCAGACTTAATAATTTGGGGATTTCATTTTCTTTAAAACCGGATCTTACGGCGAATCCGGTTGCTAAACGCATTTCATTTTTATCAATTGTACCATCAACCAAGGTCATTTTTACAATTTCATATACCTGTTCAAAACGACTTGATAATTCATAAGGCGGAACGTAATCTGACTTGGCTGTTGACTGGATTAATGTTTCAATTTCAGGATCTGTAAATCCCAGCTTTCTGCCTATCCGGTGAAGTAATTCCAATTCGGAGTTGCTGATATTTTTATCGACTTTTGTAATTTGAACAAGATGAACGAAATACTCTATATTCTGCTTTCTTAAGGGATGATGGTGATAATTTAATAAGTTCATATTCTGTGTTTTAAAATTAGTTACTATAAGATTTTTTTATTTATGATTAAACTGAAACACAATTGATCAGGATGTACTAATGTCCTTCCAAAGAAATGTACGGCAGACCTGTTAATTTATTTTAATTGGTAGGCCATTAGTACATCTCCGTGTCTGACATAAAGCGTCCCTTTATTTATTACAGGGTGTGCCCAGAAGGGTCCTTCTCCTTTTGTAATCTGAAACTCACTTACTATGTCAAGTTTTGAAGCATCGGGCCTTACAAGGGCAATATGACCTGACTTTTCTTCAAAAAAGTAAAGCAATCCGTCGGCAGAAATTACAGATCCTCTTGAGTACCATTTAGTGGTCCATAGGGTTTTGCCAGTTGTCCAGTCCACACAAGCCCACATATCAGCTGGTTTTGACATATGTGTTGTTCCATAAATATTATTCCCCAGAAGAACAACTCCTCCAAGCTGTGGATCAAAATTTTTGTTTTCCCAGACTATATCAACTGAATTTCCATCTGGTGAAAGCTTAAGCTTTAACGCCACCCAGTTATAACCATTCGCAATAAGAATACTCCCCTCCTTGTAGATAGGTGTCATTGCATGATTTTTCATTACCCTGCCGGTTGCTGAATTAATTTCCGGATAGTTTAATTCCCAGACGATCTTACCATCCTTTGCATTGACTGCAAAAATGTATGTCCCCATGACGGTTACAATCATTTTCTTTCCGGCAAACTCAATAAGTTTAGGGTTTACATATTGTGGTTCCTGGTCAATAGGTTCTGCTTCCCAGACGACCTTGCCGTCAGTAATATTGAAAGCGACCAGCGATGCTTTCTTCCCTCCCGGAGATGCAATAACCATATTGTCGACAACAAGCGGTGATTCTGAAATTCCGAATTGTACTGGTTTACTTTCATATAAGCTGTAATGATTTTTTGACCATTTTATCTTGCTGTCCGATCCGACACAGACAATATCGCCGTTACCACTGATAAGAAATATATTCTTTTTATAATATGTAGGAGTGCATCTCGATCCTGTATGGTTTGTCATCCAGGCTTTTCCATATACTTTTTCCCATTTCTTTTTTCCATTGAGTGTAAATGCAGTAAGGACATCCGAACTATCTTTTCTTCCGGTTACATAAACAGCATCATCAGTAACAGTTGCTGAAGAATAACCATCTCCTATATTCCGGGCTTCCCATAAAAGTTTAGGGCCGCCCTCAGGCCACTTTTTAAGTAATCCCGTTTCATTATAAATGCCACTTCGTCCTGGTCCGCGCCATTCATAAAGCTGACAGGTAGCAATTGTCACAGAAACTGTGCTGAAAAATATTGCTAAAAATAATTTTGAAAAAATTGGTTTCATAATTGTTAAATTCTATTATTTTGGTTAGTACTATGATCTGATTATAACATACTTAAATTACAAGCGGGTAATTTCAAGCTTCTTTGTTTGTTATCCCTATTGCATCTTCCGTATGAAATGAAAGGTTATTATACTCAGATTTATTTGGTTTCGTATTAGTAAATTATTGAGAAATACCTGAATAGTGCACAGGATATCATAAATATTAATTGACTGCAATAGCTATTTTAGAGGGAGCTCTTATAAAAAGGGGATCGTTCTTATAAGGATTTTGGAGGTTGCCAGATTATTCCCGTAAAGTCCTCGGTACTTTTATTAAGATAACAAGGAAAAAGCAAAAGCTTTTCAGAAGAACATGATAGTTCAAATGAACTTGAATTCATCCATTTTTCTTCATCATCAGTTTTATTAAAATTATGCTGATGTGGAATTTCGCGCTCACTAGCTTGATTATGATTCAAATGGATTTGGATATTATTACTAATTAGCAAAATAGTTTTACACTCATCAACGAATAAGAATGAGATAAAAAATACTAACAGGCTTATCAGGATATACTTGACTTGAGTCATGATCAGGCCAAATATAAATTAAAAGTCTGATTATTTATTTTATACAGATTACATTAACTTTTTTTTAACTTTTTTGGCAGGTCCTTTATAGCTGTCATAATAATCCGGGGTTATGAAATTCACATAACTCAGATTTCGGGTATAGCTGAAAGATATTATTATGGCATCATTATCAGACAGAATCCCGTTGTGCCGGCTTTATCATATAAAAGCCTGACCATAGCACAAATACCATATGCAGAACAATTATGCTCCAGCCCATGCCATTCATCAGACCTTTTATCTGAGTAATTAAAAGAATAATTGTACTTGACAGATAGTATGTAAAAATACAATATACCGCTCCTTTCTTAAACTCTGTGTTTGCTGATTTGCGTGCGAAAAAAAGCAGTACCGGAATACTTAATATTGCAGTACCAAATAACCGGGCAAAAGTTCTTGACGTCTCATCGAGAGTAACTCCCATGGGATCCATCACAAAATCGGGAAAAAAGATGAAGCCAATGCCAAATATTGCTTCAACTATCATGCTGACAAGAAAAAGGGTGTTCATAGCTAGACCTCCATTTTAATTTATTGCATTACCAAATATCAGAAATAATTCAATATGTGTCAATTATATTTTAAGTAACTTGATATTTCAGGTTTTGGTCATAGAACAATTAACACAGTCAATGATCGATGACTTATTATCAAATCAGAATTTAATCTAAAAAATAATTACCTTTAACTTAAACATAACAGCTTGATACGGTTCTTTGTTTTTGATGTAAGCATCAATGTTCTCTCTGGTCCGGAATAGAGTTCCAGGTTGCTCAATATCACCGGTTTTTACACTGAAAATATATTATTGATGAATGTCAGGGATAAATTACAAAGCATAATTATTTAAACCTTGCTTTATCGTTAATTATTGGCAAAATGTTTCCCTTCAGTCTCAATTCCTCAATGATTTTTGCATCAACCCAGTAAATTGCCGAAGCTCCGTTACCCGGCATTGATTTGGTTCTGATTATTGTACTAAGTGGTGTCCCGCCCTTGACTTGCACCATGGCAGTATCTTTCCGGGATGAGCTGAAGAAAAGGTATTTACCGTCGGGTGAGACAAAGGCTGAGTTTGCATTGTCGCCTGGGGTGTTGATTTCAGGCCCGAACTTTATAAGGTTGCTCCATTCGCCATCGCTCATTCTGAAACTAATGTAATAATCCTGATCAACATTTGTCGAGTCGATACCCTGGGCACAGGTTATCAGAAAATCCTCCTTAGGTGAGACGAAAGAATTGAATAACATTCCTTTCTCAGGTACAGGGAAAGATAATCTTTCGGGTTTTTCATATCTCTCGTTTTTAAAAACAGATCGATAAATCATCGGGGTTCCATTTTTTGCACTTCGGGTAAAATAGAGTACCTGTTCATCTGTTACAGAAGGAAAAAACTCATTATCTTCAGAACTTATCGGCTCTTCAACCATTTGCGGCTCACTCCAGCCTGTATCTGTCCGGTTCATCATCCATAATTTCTGGTAGAACCACCCCGTTTTTGGTTCCTTGCCTTCAGGAGGTCTGTTTGACAGGAAAAAGAACTTATTGCCACCGGGAGAGATATGAGGTTCAAAGTCGAAAAATCCTTTTCCGGAAAATGGTGCAATAACTGGTTCTGTCCACCTGTTATTGACCAGCTTTGTTTCAAAAATTGCTGTAGCTGCAATATCAGAAATGCAAAAATAGATCTCATTACCCTCTTTTGACATTGCAATATCCCTGGTATACAGACCTGTGCTCACAATTCCGGGAGCAAAGACAACAGGGGTGGTCTCTGGAGGGTTTTGTCCAAGATATGGCCCTTTGAGAATAGGGAAATCAGATTCTTTCGCCTGGCGACATGAGGCAAAGTAAAAAATCACAAACAGGATTAATAAGAGGGCCCTTTTCATATCTATCATAAATGTATCTTTTTGTAAGCTATTTCTTCGGCCTCAACTCTGTAATAGCTTTAATATCCACCCACCAAAGTTGACCCTTGCAATTGAAAAACAAGTATTTTCCATCCGGTGTAACAGAAGCCCCACCTGCCATTATATCAAAACCACGATCTGTTAAATCAATTGCATCTCCCCATGTTCCATCATTCTTCCTGAAAGAAACAAAAAGATGATGTCCGCTGTCAATATCAAAGATCATAAAGCTTCCATCCGGTGCAATACATGGGTGTGCCTGAGATCCATAGTATTGAGGTATTGATAGTTTTTCATATCCAACAAACTTATTATTTTCGATTTTAACTTTTGATAAGTACGTTTTGCCAGTTGTCATTACCGATGTCATATCGGTTGTATAAATATTACCCTCCCTGTCGGAGCTGACAAACATTCCAGCTCCTGCATAATCTGGTTCTGTCCAACCTTTTGATGTTCTTTCTGAGAACCATATTTTAAAAGGTGTTTCTTGTTCACCTGTCGGGACAGGCTTATCCCAGATAAAATAGATTGTTTTGTTATCAAAAGTGATATGAGGTTCCATGGCTTTATACCCCTTTGTAAATCCAACCTCATCTAAAGTTGTCCAAACCCCATTAACAATTCTGCTGAACAAAATTCTTGCAATAGCACCATCCCATCTGTACAGGTAAAATTCGTCCTCTTTACTTGAAAATGTTACGGTAATATACTTTGCATCCGGAACTGAGACTATTCCCGGTGCAAATACTTCGGGTATCGGACCTGGTGTTTTCTGACCGAAATATTTGCCTGTCAATATAGTATAACCGACCTTCTGTGCGATTATTGAACCGAACAGCATGAATGTACAGATAAGAAACACGATTGACCTTTTCATTTAGATTTTGAAATATTTCTTATTTGTGTATTACTCCTTTGCAAATGAAAAATGCATCTGGACAATAACCCATTTCCCCTCTCTTTTTTCAAGCACGCCGGTCCAGCGGGTGTTCATCCAGCTGGCAGGCTGTCCATCCCATTCATTAATATCATCAAGAACACAATAGTACCAGGCGACGGTCCCTGATTGAGAAAGATCTATCTTAAGATCACGAATTTCGTACCTGACAGCCCTAAAACGTGGATCTGCAAAGAAGGCCTCGTTCTTTTTAAATTCTTTAAATCCTCTTACTATTCTATTTTCGGGATCAACCTCAAGGTAATTTGAATCGTTTGCAATAATTCGGTCAGATACCGTAAAGTCCTTATTCTTTGCCCAGCCAATTGCTCCATTAATAACCTCTTTAATCAAAGTTATTTCATCGGTTTTGTCAATTTTAATCTCTTTATTATAATTTGTGCATGAAATTAACAATACAATTATTGAAATGATTAAGCATATTTTTTGAGTTTTCTTCTTTTCCATTGGTTTCTCACCATCCCTTTCACAATAAATCAAAAGGAAAAGATGGCTAAAAAATGCGATTAATATTTTTTGTACTTTAATATTCAAATCATTAGTTAATATGCTCCTACAAAAAATTCACTGTAAATAAATATCATAGTAAAAATTCTGCTTACGTTAAAGAAACCCTGTTAAATTTAGGGTGTTATCGCCAGATAAACCGTTTCCAGTTTACCAATAGTCATTCCGGATTGATAAATGACATTTTCCGTGTCAAGTTAAATAATCAAATGGTATGAATCCCAGAGCAAGCTCTGGACTCAAAAAACGGTGCAAGCACCGAGGAATTATACCTGCCCTTCGCGTCCGTCGAAGCTTTACGCGAAGGCTGATTAAACAGCCATACTCCTTTTGATCGGAGGATGAGGATTATAATCTTCTACAACAAAATCATCAATAGTCAGCTGAGCAAATGGTTTTTTTGTAATGTGTAATTTAGGTAATGGTCTGGGTTCTCTTGACATTTGTTCAAGAATTGCAGTTACATGATCATATTTTTCTTCATTGCCGTCACCAGGAGCATTTTTATTGATCCAATCGACAACTTCTAAATATTCTTCTCTTGCAGAAACATTTCTTATTCTTTTTTGCAGTTCCCTGAAATTATCTCTGTGCCATTGAGTTCTCTTCCCGATACCGGCATAAAAATGTGAATCTCCAAAAGTATGGATAAATGTTTTTGGAACCATCCCTGCTTCCTGGGCAATTACCCGGGTAAGAGCAGCATAACTGGCTATATTAAATGGAACACCCAGAAATTGATCACAACTTCTCTGATAAAGTTGCAATTCCAGCTCGCCTTCTTCATTAGCAGTTGCCTGGTATAAAACATGACATGGAGGTAAAGACATTTTTGGAGTGTCTCCGGGATTCCATGAATCAACAATATGTTTTTTTCCGGTTGGTTTCTTTCTTAGACCATCTATCAATTTCCCCAGTTGATCTATCTCGACAAACTTCCCTTTGTCATGATCAAAATATTCCCATCTTCTCCATTGTTTCCCATATATTGGTCCGGCATCGCCCCATCTTTTTGCAAACTCAGGATCTTCTTTTATTCTCTGACCATATTCATCCATTGCTTTGTCCCAGTCAGGAGAATATTTTACAATACCTTCAGGGAAAACTCCTTCTTTTTGCATCCCGGGAAGATTGCCCTGAAAAGCATCAGGTCTCCAGACAGGGGCGTTATTGTCTTCAAGATATTTAATATTTGTATCCCCTCTTAAGAACCATATTGTTTCATGAAACATAGATCTTGTAGCCATCTTTTTAGTAGTCAATAATGGATACCCTTCTCTAAGATCATATTCGTTTTGATACCCGAATAAAGAGATAATCCCGGATTCTTTGCTTCCTCCTTTAAAATTTGAACGATTAGAAGTTAAGATTGCTTTTGAATGATCTAAATATTGTTGCGCCATTTCTTAATCAGTTTAATATCAACACTATGCTATAAGGGTAACGACAGTCTGTACATTTTTTAAAAGTAGTTATTATTCCTGTCTGTTATCAGACTCCGATGTTTACTGAGCAGAAAATTATTAACAAAAAACGTTAATCGTTGTTCTTAAATCACCCCGCGCACTAAATTTCTTTAAAAGGGCATTATTCAGCTCTGATTATCCTGCCTGCCGCCTGCCTGCCGGTAGGCAGGGCGGGCAGGCGTCACCCCTTTAAAAGCAAAAACCCGCAAGACGTTGATCTTACGGGATTAATTAAAGAGTGAGTTCGAGAAAATAGCGTCAACAGAAACTTCAACATGAGGTGCAATTTGTAACCCGATCAAAATTTTTGTCTTTAAGTAATATAAATTCAGGTGATATTGGAGCTACTCAAAATTACTACTTATAAAAATATCTTGTTTTTAACATTTTATAATAGCCCCTGCTCACTGTGACCGGTGCTGAAACACCTTTAAGAAAAAGAAATGCTGTATTTCCTGTCTTTTCAGCCTTCTCGATGAAATTAAAATTAATTATGGAATTCCTGTGGACTCTGGCAAAATGATCCTCGGGAAGCTTCTTTGGCCAGTTGCCTATAGATTCCAGGACAAGATATACTTTCCCATTGCAATCTATTAGCGAGGTATAATCCTTTTCAGCCCTAATACAAACAAGAGTATTAAGCTTTAAGAAATGAATACTTTTCTTTTGTTCCACCATTATGCGGTCTTCATAATTAAACATTATCAACCGGTCGTGGTCAGAATCTTTGTCTTTATCGGTTATTTTTTTCAGGACATTATTTATTCTTTCCTTTGAAACCGGTTTTATCAGATAATCCTGAGCATTTATTTCAAAGGCTCTGGTTGCATACTCGTAATATGCTGTCACAAAAATTATCTTTCCCTTAAATTCAACCTGGTCAAGCAAGTCAAAACCTGTACCATCCGATAATTGTATATCCAGAAAGAGTACATCGGGGTTAAGCTTCTGAATTGCGGGAATAGCAGTTTTAATACTCGAGGCTTCTCCGACAATTTCAAATTCCAGGAACTTTGAAAGCTCCTTTATAAGTGAAACCCTTGCCAATCGCTCGTCATCAACAATAAGAGAAGTTAGTCTTTTCATTATTCTGATTTTATTCTTATTCTGGCTACAACATCATTATCAATCTGATTCAGTGAGAAATGAAACCTGTTTGGGTAACAGTTTTCAAGTCTTTCAAGCATATTGCCCAATCCAACTCCAAATGACCAGGATTCCTTAAGCCTCCCCGTATTGACAACTTCGAGAAGGATTGAAGTATCTCTCTCTTCTCGATATTTCACAGCAAGCTTTATCCCTTCAGGATTGTCAAATAATCCATGTTTTATAGAATTCTCAACAAGGGGCTGAGATATAAAACATGGCACTTCATATTTTAAAATATTATTATCAGCCTCAACTAAATAATCAAGTCGTTCTTCATATCTGATCTTTTCAACAGAAAGATATTTTAAAATAATATCCATCTCCTCTTTAACTGAGATCATCAGTCTGTCATTATACTTCAAAGTGGCCTGTAGAAATTCAGATAATGCAGTAACAGTATTCTCTGCAACCTCCTGGTTTTCACCTATGAGCGCTCTAACTGAATTCAATGAATTAAACAGGAAGTGAGGATTGATCTGATATCTGAGCATCTGTAATTCTGCGTTCTTAGCCAGGATCTGCATTTTCTGGTTTCTGCTTTTTTCTTCTGCCAGAAAGAAATAATATTTAATACTTAAATATCCCAGGCTCCAGCCAAAAATGGGTCCCACTAACCAAAAAACAGATCCGGCCAGACCAAAGGGGACTGCAAAATTCTGGTAATAATTATTAAATGAAATCGCTTTATCCGGGAATAAGAGAACGTGTGAAAATCCTCTCAGGAAAAACCAGATACAACCACCCAGTAATGATAATAAGAGAATTATACCAATTTGTTTATAATATGCTGGAAACGAAGCAAATAACTTCTTATAGATATACCTCAGAGCTGTTACAATAATAAAACCCATCAGGGTACTGTCGGACCAAACAAGAAAATCTGTAAAATCACTGAATCGATAGAGATTGATACTCAGATCTATTATTGAATACCCGGACCAGGTTAAAATATGAATTGGCCAAAAATAGGGAACGGTACTATTTTCTCTAAAAAGAAATCTCATCCCTTTTTATCGGTTAATTAAGATTAAAATCAATTTTTTATAAACCAATCCTGTCATCAAAGTTATCTGTATCCCTCTATAGAACTGCAATAACTCTAGTCTTGAATCATTTAAGTCAACGCCCCGGAATCCAATATTTTGATTTTCTTTCTATCTCCAGGACCAGCAAAACAGACTCTTACAATGAGAAAAATAGTAAAGATTGCTTTACCAGCCAAAATCTAACATTAAATATATAATTTATCATGATTGTAGCTAATATAGTGTCAGTAATAATCACTCAGATGTATTACTAATCTTACGTTCTACAGCGGGATGGTCTTCAGGAAGTTTACACCACATCTTATCGGCAAATACCACTATAACTGCGAAAATTATAAGTAAAATATTGCCAGCTGTTGTAATAGGGAATATGCCCATCAATGGATTCATTGAGTTCATTGAGGCATGAAATATAGCTACAGCAAGAATGCTTCCTCCTGTTCGGTTATAAATCCACGAAAACAAAATTGTAATAAAGGGATATGTCATTATTCGAACCATTAAATATCCTCCATTCTGGTATTGCAACAGATCATTTGGAATATGCCAGAGCACCATAAAGATCCAAAGTATTAAGACTGTAACAATAGGGCTATATTTAGATTGTAACCTCTTTTGAGCAAAACCACGCCATCCGGCCTCTTCATTTATTCCTCCCGCGTAGAAAAGCACTGACAGAAATGATATAAGAACCGTATATGACAGGTTCATTACCTTACTTATCGCAGGGAACCATGCCCTGTCATTAATGTAATTCGACATAACAGACCCGGCAACCATTATGACGGGGAAAGTTAACAATGCGACCAGATAATATACCATGCTACCTCCAGGTTTGATCAGTGTCGCTAACAATTTTCTTATACTGTCTGGACCACTAATAGCAGATGATATGACCCAGGCAGGTAGAAAAGACACCGGCATAGCTAATAAAACGAGACCTGTCAATGAAACACCTGAAGGTGCAGTAAGCTTAAGATCTGCCACCTGGATAATCAAAGCGACAAGCCACACCGGAACAATGAACTTTATCTTCCGGAAGAATAAATTGTTACCCTTTCGTAAAAATATAATTCTGGTAATAATGATGCCAGAAATAGCTGGACTATAAACACTTATCCTTGAAAAATAGTAACCAGATATCTGTCCGATAGTTGTATCTCTAGGGATCAGATAAACAGCCGGAAAGAGAAATCCAAACATTATTCCTATTGTGACAATAAAGAAAGCCTCAACCGGATGTCTTTTGATAGATTCTTTCAGGTTCTGAAATACTTTTGTCATCTATTATTGTATTTGGTTTAATATATGAAAAGGACTAATAATTTGCAATCCGGAAACTCACAGATTCATTCGTCGTTAACTGTATCCATTGCAAAACATCTTCTAATTTTAGTATCCCTGGTTAAATTTTTCAACCCCTGTCTTACCTCAATGAAGCATGGGAAGAAATAAACTTAAGAATGATTTGATGAATGTGAAATAATATTATACTATTTGCTTAAATAAATCCCGAATGGTATAAATAATCCGATGAATGGTATTCCTGGCTGGTAAAGCATTAATTTAAGCCACTTAGGCTATTAATAAATTTCCTTTCCCGGACAGAGAATCGATAGAACAGTTTACAACTATTCTCTGAAGCCAGTCATCAAAACTGATAGCTCCTGAGTATGTGTCAATTTTTTCAAAGGCATAAAGGAACGATTCCTGAATTATTTCCTCAGCCTCAATTCTATTATTTACAATACTCATGCTTAAATTGTACATTGTCTTATTATACAATTTGTAGATTTTAAACTGTGCTTTCTGATCCCCTGACTTGCAGCCTTCGATAAGATCCTGAATTAAATTCTTAAGTGCTGTTTCTGAATTGACCACTTTTGCTTCCATGATAAAGAGTTTTGGTTTTTCAGATCAAAACTATATTCAGGAAGCAGCCTTGAAAGAACATCCCTATAAGGATGGTGTGCATCCTTATAGGCAAGTACATAATAAGTAGTATAAAAGGATGAATGTCAGATATTTACATACTTACGGAATTCGGAAGGAGTTTTTCCGATAAGTTTTTTAAAGGCATTATTAAATGCAGTTTTTGAATTATAACCTACCATTTCTGAGACCTCTTCTACTGTTAATTTTGACCCATGGTCATCAGAAATGATTCTTTTTGCTTCTTCAATCCTATACCATGCCAGTAATTCAAAAAAACCCTTGTTCAATTTTTCATTAATTACCTGTGAAACATGATGAGGGCTCTCTCCTACCTTTTTAGACAATTCAGATAATGAGGCCAGGTTATTAGAATAATAGTGATTTATTTCAAATTCCAGAACAATCCTGTCAAGTATTCTTTGCTTGCTTCCTTCAGTTAATGAGGATTTAAGATATTTACTGATTGAAACATCCAGAAATGATGTTGAATGATCAAAATAGGTTGAATTGTACATTACTCTGAAACCAGTAAGAAGTATTAAGAAAGAAATATAAATACCGATAAAATAGTCACCCAGATCTGCCTTAAAGAAAACTTTAACCACAAGGAATATTATTAAAATTATGATAAAATGGGAAATCATATTTCGTAAGGATTTCAGAATCTCATCATCAGTTTTAAGTATTGATTCCCCTGATTGTCTTGCTTTATTCAGTAGTACTGCTACAGCAAGAGTAACATACCCAACTACAGAAATGAATGTTAATAAATTCAATCTTTCTCTTATCCAGAGAGGATCTTCCAATATTTTTGAATGAACATTAAGCAACGGCCAGTCGGGATGGTAGCTGTGAACGTATGAATTATATTTATACTCGTTAGATTGGATGATGTATTGACTCAGATATCCGATGAACAAAAAAAGTACGACAAAATGCAACCAGTCTTTTTTTGAACCAGACTGGTCAAGGCTTCTTTTTACGTATAAATAAAGTAATGGACCATATGCAAAATTAAGAGGTTCAGAAAAATTGGTAATTGCCAGAACTCTTGTAATGTAACCAGTAAGGTTAAGCAGTTGCTCTAATACGCCAAGAGAAAGGGAAAGAAGCAGCAATCCCTGATATAGGTTTGCCTTTATGTTTGAATGGGACTTTATGATGAACAGGAAAGAAAGGACCAATCCAATGCAGACTCCAAGAAACATAAATGCCGATAAGACGTCAATATGCAAGGTGGTGTTCATGATTCGAAATTAATTAACTTTTAAGTAAAGAGAAAATATATCCACAATTCCGTCGCCTGCTTTAAAATAAGAACCCGCAAGACGTTGATCTTGTGAGACCATCTCTTCAAACATAAACCCATGCAGATCAAATCTCTGCAAGAATTTTTATATTTTGGCTGACGGACAGGTTGATGCTTTGTTTTTCTACTCTTTTTTCACAAATTAATCAATGCAACTTGCTGAGCAACAAGAGCTCTGCGTTTGCACACTCCATATAAAATAGATTCTAAAAAAATCTTTTTGTAAGCTATTAATAAAATAATTTATATTTTACTATATAATATGTAAAGTATTATATACATTTGTATAATAATTCTAAAATTATAGTAGTATGGCACGATTTACTTCATTGGCAGATCACAAATTCAGAATCTTTGGCCTTTTAATATCAATAGTGGCAATTATTCTGCTTGTTACATTACACATTCTCAATTATCAATATGAAGAGGAGTGGCATGACAGGATTTTCATTATCAACCATTTTATTATTGTATTTGGACTATACATGATAATGTTCAGTAAAGAAATTCACGACGATGAGCGGGTTCAGCGAATACGTTATAATCTTTTAAAAGTAAATTATACATTGACCATTTGTGGAATTTTGGTTTATATATCTGTAACTACTCTGGATAGAGTGGAGTTTTCCATATATTATGTCTTTTATATTATAGAGATTGTACTGATTGTTTATCAGCTCCTTTTTAGATACTGTCTTGCTACGAATCCTGACTGGATATTTAAAGAAACAACAAGAAGTAAATTTGCTGGTTACTATTTGTTTTTTTCCTTACTATTCCTGATTGG
>JAPLDY010000112.1 GCA_026391595.1 Bacteroidia bacterium | reverse complement strand
TGGATAAACTGCTGAACATGAAGAAGGGAGAATGAATATCGCATTTCTTACATCAGGCCACTCTCCTTTTGATGACAGAATTTATTATCATCTGGGAAAGACCTTGGAGGCAAACGGCCATAATGTATTGATAATAAGCAGCAAAACAGAATTAAGGGAAGAGTCAGGTAACATTCCGGTCAACTGTTTTAATGGCGAGACTCTTTCAAAAAGAGAAAAACTTATTGCTTTCAGCGAACGTCTAGAAGCATTCAATCCGGAAAGGGCAATTTGCTCAGAACCTCTTCCTTTGATTGCATCGAAACAGTACAGGAGAAAAAAACGGAAAGAATTATTAATTATCTACGACATCACTGAATGGTATCCCTCTGCAAGATTCCTGAAAGAATATCACCCGGCTGCCCGATGGTTCGGTTTTCTTAAGTTACTGTTTTTCAACATCTACGCATCTTTATCTGCCGATGCCTTTATTTTTGGTGAAAGGTATAAGAGCAAACCGTACCGGTTTCTTTTTCCGTTCACTCCGGGAAGGTTTATAACATATTTCCCGGATCTTAAATATATCAGTTATAAAGATCATTTACTTCCCGGGGAAAAACTTAGACTTTCGTACTCCGGGGAGATAAGCATCGAAAAAGGATTCGGCAATTTCATTAAAGTCGTATCTGCGCTGTCTGATCGTTTTAGTGATCTGGAAATTGAAGTGCGGATGGTTGCCTGGTATAGTACGGAAAGCGACAGGAAGGATTGTGAATCTCTTATCAGGGATGGCAATAAAAACATCCGGTTTCAATTTCCCGGCAGGCAAATTTTCACGGAATATACAAGTAAAATAAATGAAACTGATATATTCCTTGACCTTCGTAAAATAACCTTTGAGAACAATTACAGTCTTCCGATTAAGCTTTTCTATTATGCTGCCCTTGGCCGCCCAGTGATATTTTCTGATCTTAAGGCCATCCGCAATGATTTTGAAATAGAGAAGTTCGGATTTCTTGTCAATCCTGAGCATACCGAGGAAATAGTAAACCTGATCTCCGGCTATCTGAAGAATCGTACCCTTTATGAAGAACATTGCATTAATGCCAGAAAGTTGGCAGAGGAAAAATATAATTGGGGAAAAGTCGCTCCTGAATTTCTGAATTTTATTGAATCGGTTTGAGGTTGAATCTTTCAGCTGTTTTTTCAAGATACCACTGAATGATGTAGGAATTATAGTAATTAGGCTGGCGGGGAGCTATAATACCTGACTGATCCATGTCGTGAAGTAATATTTTAGTTATTTCATCGTATAGAATTGCATTATAATGATTTATGAACAGGTTCTTTATTAAAGAGGGAAGGAAAGGCTTGATCATCTCTTTTAGCCGCTGGTAACTTTTATTAACCGGAGCCGGATTGGTTTCATTATCCAGGTTCAGGTTATACTCCCTGAAAATATGATCCCTCAGCGTATGCTCATAAAGCTTCCTGTCCATCCTCAGTTCATAAGGAAGGGGAAGCATGTAATCAACCAACCGGTTATCCCAAAGTGGAAAAACATATTCGTAACCAAAATATGTGAACACTTTTGCTGAATTAATTATGAATTTGGAATGCCGCTCCTTCATGTCCCACGATTCAATAATCCTCCAGGCATCATATTTGCCGGAAGGGATTCTCTCCCCTATCATTTCGTAAATTTCAGATCGTTTTAATTTTTCAAGTTTTACCATCCTGAAATACTCATTGGATATTATCTCTGAAAGCTCTTTTTCATCCATGCATTTTTTCATTTCTGGGGTCAGATAGCTTCCTGCAATAAAATCGCCGGAGTATCCTGAAATAAAAACCGAGTCCTCAGGAATTATCCTGTTTGTCTTAAGGTACCTTACGGCAAAATATTCCTGAAGGAAGAACATGCCATTAAGGTCTGAAACCCATGGAAAATAGTCTTTAAAGAAACCATCATGGATAAAATCGTTGATAAGCTCTGTATTATAAATGATGTTGATCCACTTAAGCCTGAGGCGCCTGGCTGTTTCCATTGCAAGTGCAACTTCAGGGTTGTCTTCCCTGCCATACGTGTAGCAAAGTACATTTTCGGGGTGATATTTTGAAGCCATCAATGCGACAAGCCTGGAATCATATCCTCCCGATAGCGGGATTGCGATAAACTTATTTTTCAGAGCATTAAAATATTCCTTAAATAAATTATGAAGCATTTCATTCAGTTCTTCTGCCCCTGTTTTCAAATCCTTGCTGATTACCGTCCCGGAACAGGAACTATGGTAAAAATGGCTCTTTGCTTCTGCACCAAGGATAAGTAGTGAACCTGCCTCAACCTGATAAATATCCTTTAGGAGAGTATGGTTGTTGATTACATAACCTGATGCAAGAAAACAACTTACTGCAGCTGGATCGAACTGATTTCCTTTCCTTATTTCAGCAAGTTTGTAACAATCATCGCTCAGGATGAACTGTCCATCCAAATGAGTATAAAAAAGCGGCCAGTTACGAAGCCTGTCGGTTGCGGTCCAGATCTCATCCGCTTTGCTTATAACTACAGAGAACTGGCCGTTTGCTGACTTTACCTTCTCTTCAAATACTGAGAGGGTGGCAGACCATAAAAAATAATTCAGCAATTCCTCATTCCTCAGAAATTTTCCTTCCGAAAGAATGAATCCCGTGACCCAGATGTCTTCCCTGTTGAACCAGGGCAGCTTCGAAAGATACAGCTTCATAAAAATTTGTAAACTGCAAGGTAATATTTATTAAAATATTGGATCGTAATAATTAATTTTAGCAGATCAATTTTCCAATTAATGAAAAACTATATCCAAACCCTTTTTCTTGTTCTGATAATCGTGTCAGCAACAACAATATGTTTCGGTCAGAAGCGTACTTCAAAAACTCAGCTATCTCCCTCAATTCCTGCTATTGACAGCAGCCGGGTGATGACAATGATCAAAGGCAATACATTGTATTATAATGTTAAGAACTTCGGTGCGAAGGGCGACAGTTCAACCATTGATACTGAGGCCATTAACAAAGCGATAGATGCAGCTTTTGCTGCCGGCGGAGGAACAGTATATTTTCCCGCTGGCGAATATCTGAGCTTTTCAATACATCTTAAAAGCAACATAACCCTTTTCCTCGATAACGGGGCATACCTGATTGCTGCTTTATCAGAGAAAGGCCTTGGAGGTTATGACGCACCTGAACCAAATGCGACAGATATGTACCAGGATTTCGGTCACAGCCACTGGCACAACAGCCTCATCTGGGGCGAAAACCTCGATAATATAGCCATCATTGGTCATGGGTGGATAGTCGGCAATGGACTTACCAGGGAAGGCAGATCTACTCCCGGCCTGGGCAATAAAGCAATTGCCCTCAAGCTTTGCCGAAACGTTATCCTCAGGGATTTCACTGTTCTTCGTGGCGGTCATTTCTGTCTCCTTGCCACCGGCGTTGATAACCTGACAATAGACAACGTGAAGATTGACACCAACCGCGACGCATTTGATATTGACTGTTGCAGGTATGTTCACATTACGAATTGCAGCGTCAACTCACCTTTCGATGATTCAATTGTCTTGAAAAGCTCATATGCTCTCGGCTTTGCCAGGGCTACCGAGAATGTGACTATAACAGGCTGCTCGGTACATGGCTTCGATATAGGAACATTTCTGGACGGTACTTACCAACGTAAGAATTTTAACCGTGTGCCCGACAGGGGTGCAGTAACAGGAAGAATTAAATTTGGAACAGAATCGAACGGGGGATTTAAAAACATCACAATTGCCAACTGCACATTTGAATTTTGCAGGGGCTTGGCACTGGAGACCGTTGATGGCGGATATCTCGAGGATATCACCATTTCAAATATAACCATGCGTGATTGCATGGCCGCCCCCTTCTTTATCCGCATAGGCGCCAGGTTGCGTGGCCCTGAGGGAACGGTCGTTGGCAAAGCAAGAAGAATAAATATCAGCAATGTCATTGCATATAGTGCAGATCCTAAATATG
>JAPLDY010000175.1 GCA_026391595.1 Bacteroidia bacterium | reverse complement strand
AAGAAAGAATGAATGATGGTACATTAACGGGAAAGACCGGTTTTTTCATTTTTGATGAAAGGGCCTTAATAAATTCATGGTGTGATACATGCTGGGGTGAAACAGCATTGACAGCACCAGACAGATTCGGATCTTCAATAGCTTTAAGATAAATACCGCAAAGGTCTTTTATATGTATCCATGGCATATACTGCCGGCCGCTTCCCAGCCTGACCAGAAATCCAAATTTTGCCGGCATCATCAGACGACTGAGTGCGCTGTCATTCTTATCAAGGACCACGGCAGATCTGATTTTAACTGTCCTTGTCCCTGATTTCTCAAAAGCATCAGCTGCTCCTTCCCATTGCCGGCATGTTGAGGCAAGAAAATCCGAAGCAGGTTGATCCTGTTCAGTATAAATCTTATCTGTGGTTGCAGAACCATAATATCCAACAGCCGATGCCGAGATAAATGCTTTCAGCACGACGTTATTTTCACTGACAATCCTGTGAAGCAGCAAAGCTGAATCAACGCGACTCGAAACAATTTCTTTCCTTCGTTTTTCTGACCATCTTTTTTCTCCTATACCGGCTACTGCGAGGTGAATGATATAATCAACTCCATCAAGAACCATTGGATCAAGTATCCCACGTACGGGATCCCATCTGTAAACCCTTACTCTGCCGAACTGATCCTGAATTCTTGAAAGATGAGCCACAGAATATCCCCTTTCAAGCAGAACTGAAGTAAGATACCTGCCAACCAAACCGCTGCCCCCAGTAATCAGGACGTTTGATTTAAATTTAAGCGAAGAGCCAGTCATTCTGAATACAAAAATATGAATCAATAATACACATAAGAAATTTAGAAATCAAATAAGTTAGAACCCCTATCCCAACCCCCGCCGAAGCGGGGCAGGTATTCCCCCAGGGCTATTTTTAAACTCGCCAGCCTCCACTTGGTTAATTATGAAATGGGGTCTTTCTTTAAGAATTAAAAGGCTTTTATTTAGTGCAAGAATGATTCGTTAGTTGTTATTTGCTATAATTTTAAAATGTTATACTTTTAAGGTCTTAAAAATTAAAGTAAAATGGCAGCAAATAAAAAACAAAACATGTCAGTAAATGTGAAGAAAACCAAAGGGATAATTGCTATCCTGACAGGTGGCGGAGACGTTCCGGGACTTAACCCTGCGATACGTGCAGTGACTATCCGTGCAAACCGCGAAGGGTATCAGGTTATAGGTCTCAGGAGGGGATGGGCTGGTATTTCCGAACTGATAAGAGATCACAAATATGACAACAGCAATAATTTCATACCTCTCACCGACGACCAGGTCAACAAAGCAGGTCGGACAGGCGGCACTTTTCTTCATACATCGAGGACCAGGCCAAGCCACATGTCAAAATCAAGTGTGCCGGATCATCTTAAGGAGACTTATAATGCGGAGATGAATGACATAACCCCGGAAATAATCAAAAACCTTGAATGGCTGGGCGTAGATTATCTTATTCCAATAGGCGGTGATGATACACTGAGCTATGGCGTGCATCTTTACCAGAAAGGCGTTAAGGTTGTCGCTATTCCCAAGACAATGGACAACGACGTTCCCGGGACTGATTACTGCATAGGCTTCAGTACTTGTGTATCGCGTACTATTCAGATGACAAACACACTGAGAACATCAGCAGGATCACACGAAAGGATCATGGTCCTTGAGGTCTTCGGACGTTATGCAGGGTTTACTGCCATGCTTCCGACAATGGCGGGATCTGCAAACAGATGTGTTATTCCGGAATATAAATTTGATATTGACCTGCTTACCAGGCTCCTTGTTGAGGACAGGAATCATAACCCCAGTAAATATTCAATCGCACTGGTTTCAGAAGGAGCAATGTTCAAGGGAGGAGAGATGATCTTCTCCGACAGCGAGAAAGACGCATACGGACATGCAAAGCTTGGCGGCATCGGCGACGTTGTTTCACAGAAAATAAGAGAGCTTTCTGCAAGGCACAACGGTGGTAAAACGATAAACATCATTAACCAGAAGCTTGGTTACCTGGTTCGCGGCGGAGATCCCGATGCCCTCGACTCAATAGTTCCGATGGCCTACGGAAACCTTGCTCTTGACCTGATCCTGAAAGGCATTCATGGAAGAATCGTGGTTCTCAAGAATGGACGGTATGATAATGTTCCGATCGATGTTGTTACCTCTTCAAAGAAGGTTGTCAAAGTATCAGAACACTATAACACCGAAAGGCTGAGGCCCTATTACCACAGCTTCGAAATGAAACCCTTCCTGCTGATGGCATCTGATAATTGATTTGTGATTGTTATTGATATAATAGTAGAGACGCGCAATATTCGCGTCTCTATGCATTTTTATAAAATTCAATATTGGAACAAGGGCTGGTCATAAAATCCACGGGAAGCCGGTACAGGATTCTGTATAGGGCTGATAATATTGTCGAGTGTACAATCAAGGGAAAATTCAGGGTAAAGGATCAGAGAGCTACGAATCCGGTAGCAGTGGGCGATAATGTATTATTTGAATTTGAAAAAAACGGCAATTCTGGTATCATAACTGCTGTTCTTGACCGTAAAAACTATATACTCAGGAAAGCGACAAACCTGTCAAAACAGACACAAGTGATCGCTGCAAATATCGACCAGGTGTTTCTGATGATAACCATAATCCTTCCGGAAACCCCGGTGGAGTTTATTGACCGCTTTCTGATCACGGCAGAAGCATACCGGGTCCCGGCCTGTTTAATTATAAATAAAACAGATCTGTACGGCGAACCGGAGAAAGAGAGGATGGAACAAATTGCTTCTATCTATAATAGCATAGGATATGAATGCTTCAGGCTTTCGCTGACAGACAATACAGGGATAGACATTCTTAGGGCGAAGATAAAGGACAAGATCAACCTGCTTGCAGGTAATTCGGGGGTAGGCAAGACCACTCTTCTGAATATTCTGGAGCCGTCGCTCCACCTGAAAACCGGAGAAGTATCTGATTATCACAAACAGGGGAAACACATAACAACATTTCCCGAGATGCACAGAATGCCTTTTGGCGGCTTTGTGATTGATTCTCCCGGCATGAGAGGATTTGGAGTTGTTGATATGGAGAAGAATGAGATATATCATTTCTTCCCTGAGATCTTCAGGGTATCGAAGGGTTGCCGTTTCTATAATTGTCTTCATCTTAATGAACCCGGATGCGCGGTAAGAAAAGCAGTCGAAAGCGGGGCGATAGATCAGCTGCGTTACCGGAGCTATGTGAACATTCTTCATGATGATAACAGCAAATACAGATAGCCCATGCTGTCAGTAACTTATTAAAGATTATCTTTATAATCCCAGGCAGACAAAAAAATCCACAAATGAAAAAGCTCTTAATCATAGTCTATTCAGCATTTCTTGTGATTCTGCTTGCAAATTTTATTTATTACAGAGGCCTGTATAACAAGCAGATAAACTATATCACCACATTGCTCGACAGACAGGTTCAGATTGTAGGGCTCTCCGTTGATGATGCAAACCTTAATTTCATAAGCGATCTGAACAAAATAAATAATCCCGAAGACCTTAAGAATTTCTTTACAGATCCTGCCAGCGAAGCAAGGGCAATTGAAAATATGAAACTTTTTTATGCAAAGTATCAGAATTTAATTACCAGCATCAAGCTGTATGACAATAACAAAAATGAATATACACTGACTAAGGAGGAAGACATTTGGCTTGGGGACCAGCCATTCATAACACATGTTCAAAGCAAAATAATCTATCCGGAGCAGCTCACCTTTGAGAATAAAAGATATAATTTTTACCTGCCACTGCTGAAAGACAATCTTCCTGTCGGCAATATGGTTGTCACTATCGATTACCAGAAATACTTTGAAGAGATCTTTTCAGTCTTTAATCTCAAAGATTACCAGTGGCAATGGGTGGTAGGCGATTCGGGGAATATAGTTTTCAATAATTCAGGGAACAAGATAACCTATTTTCAGATCGGCAAAATAACTTCTGCCATTGAATCGGGAGCCATATCCAACCTGACGCACAAAGCCACCATTGACGGCAAATCAAAAACTCTTATTTCATCATATTATTCGACCCAGCTGGTGACAAGGAATCTTGGCCTGGTTTTTTCATCACCTACTGCTTTGTTTCAAAAATACATCGTCTGGAATTCACTTATTATTGTGGTCGGGACGCTGCTCCTTATTCAAGGTATCATCTTCCTGTTCTGGCGATATATAAACTCCCAGAGATCAGAGAAAAAACGTCTGGAAGGATCCGAAAAAATGCTTTTCAAGCTGATTGAAGAGATGCCGGTAGGGGTTATTATACATAATGAAAATCGTGAGATCATAAAGGCCAATAAAGTTGCCGCCACACAGTACTCTTTCCGCAATGAAGAGGAAATGAAAGGTAAGATATTCCCTGAATCATCAATATCCGATGTAAGCAATTATTTCTCAAAGAACCTGGGCGGATCGTTTGATCCGGAACAGTTCGTGATCATAAAGAAAGAGATTGGTGAGATTATCCTGTTCCGGAATAGCATACCTGTCGTCTTTATGGGTGAAAATGCAAATATGGAACTTCTGATTGATGTTACCATGCTTGAATCAGCAAGGAAGCAGGAGGCAAAAGCCAATGTGGCAAAATCTGAATTTCTGGCCAGGATGAGCTATGAGATAAGAACACCACTGAACGGCATCATTGGCATGACTGATATTCTAAACAAACAAGACCTTTCTGCAGAAATAAAGGATATGATAGTGCTTTTGCGCAGATCAACTGAGGTGCTGCTGAATATCATTAATGACATCCTGGATTTTTCAAAGATCGAAACCGGGAAAATGTTATTGGATGAGATACCGTTCAATATCAGGGAAGAGATAAATTATTGTACCGAACTGGCCAATACATATATTTCTGCAAAGGATGTTGTCTTTACCGTTAACGTAGATGATAAGATCCCTCAAAGCATTATTGCAGATCCATACAGACTAAGGCAGGTACTTTCAAACCTGATAAACCATTCTTCAGGCAACACCGAAAAAGGAGAAATCAGATTAAGCTGCAAACTAAAGAGCAATAACAGCGGGATCATTACTCTTCAGTTCGAATTAAAGGATACTGGATTAAGCTTCGATAAGGCAAGCCTGAAAAAGATCTTTGGGGACTTCATAAATATTGAATCAAAGCCCGTGAAAAGCAGCGATGAGTCAGGGTTTGGGACCATACTTGCGCGACAACTTGTAGAGATGATGGGGGGAGAGCTGACAGCAGAGAGCCCTTCCGGTATTGCCGGCGACATGGGAACAAAAATAATCTTCAGCATAGTTGCATACTCCAACGACAGGATCCTGAAAAACCTGAATCATGAAACCCTCCGCAGATTTGACATGGTAAAAACGCTTGTTATTACCGGTTCGCAAACCCGCGATGAAGAAGTTCTTTCCTCTCTGCATAAAATTGGCCTTAACATTTCAATTACAACATTTCAGAAATCAACTATAGGACAGATCAGGGAGAACCTTAATAACCCGGCTGACAAAAATAATCTTCTGATAATCCTTGACGATGATAATTTTAATGGATTTGATGTGGCAATGTCAATCTGGGAAAACAATCTGTCAGGCAGTGTTATCATAATGATAATAAGTTCAAACGATCTGAAAGGCAATTATATGAAGTGCATTACTATGGGGGTTGATCATTACATTGTAAGGCCATTTGATAATAACGAGCTTAAGAACGTAATCCAGGATAGTTTTCCTTTCGTGGAGTCACAACACTCTTCTGTCGATATAAGCAACATCAAAAATGATCTTAACCTGCTTGTGATTGAGGATAATAAAATGAACCAGAAGGTGATAACCACGATGCTTAAAACACTTGGCTACATCTGTGATATCGCAAATGACGGACTTGCCGGATTAAAGATGACCAGAGATAAAAAATACGACCTTATTTTCATGGATCTTATAATGCCTGAAATGAACGGTTTTGATGCTGCCAGAAAAATCCTCGCACTTGACAATCAGGTGCTTATAGTGGCTTTTACAGCCGACAATATGCCTGATGCAAAAAGAAAGGCGGAATTGTCGGGTATCAGAGAATTCATTACCAAACCAGTCAGGATTGAAGAGCTTAAGAGGCTTTTTGCCAAATATTTCAGAAAAAGCCAGTAAGAAAGGCATGTTCCTGCCCCGCTTCAACTTCTAGCTTATGGCATCTCATTCGTTAAATAAAACAGATATTGCAACATTTCTGATGCTTGCAGAAAGCATTCCTGTTGTTGATGTCAGGTCGCCTTCTGAGTACAAATCAGGACATATTCCCGGCGCTTTCAACATCCCTTTGTTTGACGACAGCGAAAGGGCCATCGTGGGCACCCTTTATAAAAAGGAGGGACGAAGCAAAGCCGTTCTAAAAGGGATAGAGCTCACTGGTCCTTCAATGCACCATAAATTACAGGCCGGCCTTGAGATAGCCAGGGAAGGAAGGCTTCTGGTAAATTGCTGGAGGGGAGGAATGAGGTCCGAAGCAATGGCATGGCTCTTTTCATTGGGGAATATAACCACTGAAGTGCTTGACGGTGGATACAAGTCTTACAGGCACCATGTTCTGTCGGGACTCGCTGAAAAAAGGAGAACTATTATCCTGGGAGGGATGACAGGAAGCAGTAAAACACATATTCTTAAGCATATCAGCAAACAGAATAATCAAGTCATCGATCTGGAAGGACTGGCAAACCACAAAGGCTCGGCTTTCGGTGCTCTTGGGCAGCTTCCCCAGCCTTCTTCGGAACATTTTTCGAACCTTCTGTTTGACCAATGGAGTAAAGTTGATGTCAATCTTCCTGTATGGATCGAGGATGAGAGTCATAATATTGGGACTGTATTCATGCCTGATTGTTTTTATGATCATATACTGTCGTCTCCGACAATAATTCTGATGATGAATGTCGAAAATAGACTTCCAAGGCTTATTGAGGAATATTCACAATATCCGCCCGGACTGCTTAAGGATCTGGTTCTTAAGATAAGCAAACGTCTTGGTGGCGATAACGCAAGGGAAGCGCTCTGCGCCATTGATACGGGTGACTTTGCAAAAGCAATTGAAATTACACTCCGTTATTATGATAAGACCTATTTATACAGCATCTCCAGGAACCACACAGGGAAGTTGATATATGTCGAAACTGACACGGACGACATAGAAGTCAATACATTTAAAGTGCTTGAAGCTTCAAAGCAGATAACTTTATAGAGCTGCTTTATTACCGGCCTTAAAGATCTTTAGTATTAATCCATTTATATATTTTATCGGATCTCCTCAGGAAATCGGAAATTTTAACTGAGCAGAATGTCCCTTTCATTGCCTTTGAGGTCTCTTTGAGATCAACCCTTATTTCGTCAACAGTATATTCGACTACTCCTGTAGTAGGGCCGGTAATCAGAATCGTTTCTCCTGTGCTGAGATCCCCATTTTCAAGCTTTATTTCTGCAACGCCAAGCTTTTTGAAATAATTTGTGACCTTCCCGAGATATATTTTTCTTTTTGTTGCGCTTGATCCGTATTGTGTATTCCATTCTCCAAGCTTCTGTCCAAGATAATAGCCATCCCAGAATCCCCGGTTAAAGACAGAAGATAATCTTTCTTTCCAGGCAACAATACGTTCCTGTGTGTACTTGCCATCAAGCACCGCTTTAACGGCCTCGTCGTAACATGAAGAGACTACCTTTACATATTCCGCAGAACGAGCACGTCCTTCTATCTTGAACACCCTGACCCCGGCATTGATCATATTGTCAATGAATCCGATAGTGCAAAGATCTTTTGGTGACATTATGAATTCATTGTCAACCTCGAGCTGGTATCCCGATTCCTTTTCAGTAACAATATATGATTTGCGGCATGTCTGGTAACAGTTTCCGCGATTGGCAGAAGTATTGTTTTCATGAAGGCTCAGGTAGCATTTTCCCGAAATTGCCATGCAGAGCGCACCGTGGGCAAACATCTCGATCTTTACCTGCCCTCCTCGCGGCCCGCAGATGTTCTGTTCCTTTATGGTGTCATAAATATATTTTACCTGACCGAGGTTAAGCTCCCGGGCCAGGACGACTACGTCAGCCCATTTTGAATAAAATTTTAAGGCTTCAGCATTTGATATATTGAGCTGAGTTGACAGATGAACCTCAATCCCTCTGGCAAAGGCATAATTTATTGCCGAAAGGTCAGACGCAATGATTGCCGATACTCCGTTTGCTGCTGCGGCATCGATTATACTGTGCATCTGTGGTATTTCCTGGTCGTAAACAACTACATTAACTGTAAGGTAACTTTTAAGTCCGTTTTCCCTGCAGATAGTGGCAATCTTCGTTAAATCTTCAATAGTAAAATTATTTGAAGAACCCGCTCTCATATTAAGCTGTTCCACACCGAAATAAACCGAATCGGCGCCACCCTGTATGGCAGCCATGAGAGAATCGTACGATCCGGCCGGAGCCATTATTTCAATATCCTTCCTGTTCATTTCATCCAACTTAGTCCTTATTCATGACTATCCTTATGCATGATCCCTTCCCTATTTCAGAACTCCTGACATATATGCGGCCATTATGAAATTCTTCGATGATCCTTTTTGCCAGCGAAAGTCCAAGCCCCCATCCTCTCTTCTTGGTCGAATAACCAGGATTAAAGATTTTCTTGAAAGACTTGCTGGGAATGCCTTTTCCGGTATCGGAAATGTCAATAATAACATTTTTTTCAGAATCAAGTATCCTATAGCTGATTTCTCCGTTCCCTTCCATTGCGTCGATGGCGTTCTTGGAAATATTTTCGATAACCCACTCAAACAGAGCAGCATTGACAGGGATGATTACCTGTTGCTGTTTTCCCGGGTCAAAACTGAACCTGATTTTTGATGAGGTTCTTTTCTTCAGATAGTCGATAGTGCGGGAAATTATTTCAGCAATATTCTCATTATTCATAGCCGGTTTCGCGCCGATCCTTGAAAATCTCTCGGTTATTTTTTCAAGCCGATCCACATCGCGTGCTATCTCACTGGTAATTGGAACATCAGGATATTTCTGGCTGAGTATTTCAACCCATCCTGCAAGTGATGAAGTTGGTGTACCAAGCTGATGTGCCGTTTCTTTTGACATGCTTACCCAGACCTGGTTATCTGCCGCTTTGCGTGACGAGCTGAAAGCCAGGTATGCAACGAGGATAAACAGCAATATTATCCCCAGCTGAACGAAAGGATAGTAGGTAAGCTGTGTAAGTATTGTACTATCCCTGTAATAGATAAGATTTTGATATCCGCTGTCGAGGTCAATCACTATCGGCTTGTTCCTCTTCTTCATTTTTTCGAGAGCCTGAGGAAGAAATTCAGGATCATCCATGCGGGTTTCATCAAAATTCTTTGCAGCAATTATCCTGTCAGAACCATCTGTAAGTATTACCGGAACGGTACTGTTGTTTTCAATAATTGAGTAAGGGAATTCAATGTTCTCGCTTGAATCGGCAGCAATGATCAGAAGTTCGGCCTCTGCCCATAGTTCAACCTTCTTCCGCTCTTCCGCTTTCAGGATATCGACAAGATAGCGGGTATAAACGAGCGATCCAAGCCCTGTAAGTATTGCAAACAGGAAGAGAAACAGCATCCAGAGAGACTTTTGGCGGTAGTTATTCATTTTTCTTCCTGAATATATTCCTTATTCCCGGCTCCTTTTGTTCCATAGGTAGTTCCGGCTGCACCTTCGATGAATCAGCCTCATCCCATGTTATCCTGAATTTTTTCGAAGCCGGAGTTGTGGTTTTGGTCACCGTGGAGTCATTCTTATACCAGCCATATTCCTGATTCAGAATGGTTTTAAGGTTTTGTCTCTCAGATTTTATCTCGCTTTTAACCTTGGTTCCAGCAGCTTTTACGTCATAGCCGACTTTAACATCTTCTCCGTTGCCCTCGATCTTCAAGAGAAGCGATGTCCTGCCAAGGCCATCATCCTGAACTGCTCCGAATTCAGTAGTATTAGATTTTGGCTTATGGATTTTCCTGCTCAGCGCCTCCGAAAGCAATATTTTAACGTGATATTCATATTCATTGTCGAGACTGTGCTTTCCGTTAATTGAAAGATCAGCAGCAGACGATCTTACGTCCATTTGCGGAAGATAAAGAAAATTGTTTCTTATAAAAAAATCATTTTCAAGCTTATCAAAGTTAATGTTCTCAAGTTCAGACAATTCAATGAATGAAGAAAGCTCTTTTACAGGGCCAAAATTTATCAATGCTCCATCAGTAAGGCCAAACTTTCCTTCTGCGGTAATAGATTTATATACAGGATTAAAAAGGGAATCCATCGGAAGAAGAAGCGACAGGGAGCCGGTAAGGGTTCCTTTAAGATTTTCTGACACAAGAAAAGTCTGTGCGAAATTTTTGAATGATTCAAATGCCTTTTTGACATCTATTTTTTCAAAGACAAAGCTACCCCTGCTGATGAATGCCTTGTCAGTATTCTGTACGACAAAACCATCGCCAGAGATGATTCCATCCAATGAATATAGTTTCAGTGTTTTAAAATTAAGGATCCTAGGCTTATAACTGATCCTGCCCGTAATATTATTGGCTTCGAAAGTTTTATAAATAAAGTGATCGATTTTTAAATTCAGGTCCATGATTATATCACACGGGAAACGAAATGCAGTCTCGTTTCCCGAAATGGTGTCTGCTGATACAGGGAACAGTTTTTCAGGCATGAGCTTTCCACATGATATCTCAGCTGTGCCGTTCAGCACTACAGGATCCCCTGCAAGCCATCCGGGAAGGTTAATGAAAATACCGTTTATCAGAAAAGTCTGATCTTTATAGGAGAGCTTCAGATTGCTGGCATGAACGGTATCAGAAATCATGAGGCGTCCGGTTACATCTTTCACAAGCACTTTTTCATTCCCGATCCCAAGGTTAAATGAATTGAATTTAAGGTCAGCATCGGGGTTGAGGCTGAAAAAATCGGATACTGAATATTTCTCTTTATCGGGAATGAGACCTTCCATCTTAAGATCAAGATCAATGCTCCCCGAAGCAACAGACACATCTTTAAGATTGAAAAACTCCCTGATTTCCGACGGTATAACTTTGCCTTTAAGGTCAAGCTTCCCGTAAAGTGTATCAAAATCGGAAAGCAACAATGATCCTGTAAATTGCGAAGACCCGAGGGTTCCCCTGACGCTGCTGATTGCCAGTGAACTGGTTGCAGGGACCATCGAGGAACCGTTAGTAAACATTCCGCTGAAGGAAAGATCTTTTATGTTAAGGGCAGATGCTCCGTAAGTGACATTCCCATTCCTGACACTAAAGTCAATTTGCATCCCCGGATTTGTTGTAGTGGTAACAGGTCCCGCTATCTTCCCCTTGATGTTCATGACTCCGGAGGGATTGTATCCGGCTATCCTTTCACGGATCTTTTCAGGCAGATAATTCTTTACACCGGAGACATCAATATTCTCCCCGGTAATTATCAGGTCAAGAACATTATCAGAAGAAATAAAACCTGAAAGTCCAAATAAATAATTATCCAGCATCAGGTTGCTTTTATTAAATAAGTAGCCCTTCCCGGAACGGAAAAGGTTAATGTCAATATTTGCAGGGATGCTATTTGATAAACTGAAATCATAAAGGCTGAAAAGGTCAATTCTCAATCCTCCTTCTGCTGCAAAATCGATATTATCACCGGATATCCTGCTTTTTATCCGGCCGTTATCAATAAAACCCCTTATCAGCAATTGAGTAGCCAGATTATTATAAGTCGCCTTTACTCCTGAGACATTGATTTTTTCGAGATTGAGCAGAAAATCACCGGATGTTGTATACTCCTCATTTTCAACAGCTATGTCATAGTTAACAGCTCCTGCCAGGTCAGTAAACAAATTCATCCGTCCGTCCCTGACACCGATCCTGTTTATGTCGTAAATTCCTTTGACAACATCGGTAATTTTGAATTCAACTGATACGGATTCTGCAAACAGGAGAGTGTCGGTATTAATACCTTCAAAGTCAGTTTTGTCGAATCCCGGAGATGAGTGTACAAGAACATTTTTCAGGTCGAGCGAGGCATTGGGGAATTTTTTCAGGTACGAGAGCCTGACAGATTCAAATTCGTATTTTGTGGATATATCCTTATTCAGTGATCTGAGAATAATAGCGGCTACTGTATCCTGCATCACAAATGAGCCAAAAAACAATGTAGCAGTGACAATAATAACAAGAATGGCTAATATTTTCAGTATTGTGTAAAAAGCTCTCATATGCCGTTATGGCTTAATTTATAGTGGCCGGATAACGGTTGGCAAAGTTAATTTATTTGAATGAAATCCGTTTTAATGCAGTAAAAGGAAGGACAGATCATCTCCTTCATCCAGTTCGGAAGGAAGAGATCCTTTTTTAAAGATGCGTGCTTTCCGGGGGCCGATGAGATCTATTTTCTTGTTTTCAACACGAAGCATAGTGCCTTCACGGAGGCCAACTACATAAACATCCGGATTTGCTTCAATGAACTCTTCAATGCGCTGTTCCCTTGTCTCCCCGGCATGTCCTGCCGGATTGGCATCGAGGTAATGAGGATTTATCTGGAAAGGAATAAGATTGAAGGCATTGAATGAACCGGGCTCCACGACCGGCATATCGTTGGTGGTCATGATCGTCGGGCATGCTACATTTGATCCTGCGCTCCATCCTATGTATGGCATTCCGCCCAGGACTTTCTTCCTTACAATTTCGATCAGATCATTATCCAGTATTGTCTTGAGAAGCTTCCAGGTATTGCCGCCCCCGACAGCCAGTGCCTCAGCCTCCATAACTGCTTTTACGGGGTCGTTAAAATTATGTATTGATTTAATTTGATGACCGATCTCCATGAATCTTTCCGAAACCTTTGCTTCATAATCATCATACGAAAAGGTTACCGCGGCATAGGGTATAAACAGGACTTTTACCGGACTGGTACCAAGAAACTCACGAATATTATTCTTTGGATAATCGAGGTAGGGTTCCCCGGGATTTGTCGAATTGCTTATAAGAAGGAGTCTCATTTTGTCCATATTATTGGTTAGGATTTCCGGGGATTTTTTAGCACACTGATATTATGATTTTCCGGTATATTATTCACTGTCATGATATGAAAAGAGTTTTCTGAGATATTGAAAAGCAGCACTTTACCGCACAATACCTTCCCAATTCCGGTAATGATCTTGATAACTTCATTAGCCATATATGTTCCTGTAATCCCTGGCAGGACGCCCAATATTCCAACTTCGGATGGCGCCGGATTTCTGGAATCTTTTTTCTGATTCAAGGGATTGTAGCACCTGTAGGTTGGACCGCCAAGATAATTGAAAACTGATACCTGCCCTTCGAATTTGTAAATTGCCCCATGCACCATCGGCCTGTTGAGTACTACACATGCATCATTTATTATGTACCTGGTTTCAAGATTATCAGTAGCATCAACTATAACATCAAAGTCTTTGAATATTGAAAGAGCATTTGAAGCATCAATCCGGATATTAAAGAGTTCCAGTCCGACAAGCGAATTAAGATGTTCAAGCCGGTCCCTGGCAATTATTGATTTAAGCTTACCTACATCATTTGAACCATAAAGGATCTGTCTCTGAAGGTTTTCTTCACTTACCGTATCAAATTCGGCAATGCCAACCTTCCCGGTGCCTGCGGCTATAAGATATTGAAGAACAGGACATCCAAGTCCTCCTGCGCCGATAACCAGCACCGAAGCTTCTTTAAGCTTCTCCTGTCCTTTGATCCCTATTTCAGGGATCATGATCTGTTTGCTGTACCTCCTCGCTTCACGCTGGGATAAAATAGTGTCCGGCATCTGACGATGTTTAATTGAATTACACAAATATACAAAACAACAGAGACGCCCAATAGGACGTCTCTGTTCAAAAAAACAAAAGGGGAATTATTAATCGTCGATATTAAATGCAATGCCCAGCTCAAACGGGAACAAATCTACGCCTCCGGGACCCATATTTGTTTTAAACAGTGGAGTGAAATAATAAGTTCCATAAATACTGAAGTTTTCATAGCCTATTCTTGCAGTGGCTCCATAACGAAGCAGGTTGAGGTTAAAATCGTCATCAGATCTGATCTTATCGTCATTCTCGAACTGCATTACCGAATATGATCCCAGCTTTATAGCTCCCACAGGTCCGGCAGATATATTGAGACGGTGATGATCGGTAGGAATCTGGAATTCAAGCAGGAACGGGATCTTCAGGTACAGTGTACTAAGCTTTGATTTTTTAAGAGATTCCCCCGGGCCGAGAACGGGAACAAGACTATCTATGATCCCGGCTATCTTTTGTATGTTATAATTCCCATCGAACCTGTAATTATTCCAGCCTATTCCCAGTCCGGTGACAAATCCAACATGCCTGCCAAGACCTATACTCAGCTGCCCGAAATTCAGATTGATGTTTCGCGATTTACCTGAGTGGAGCGTCATATAGTTGATTTCGTCAGGAAGGGTGAGTCTTTGATTATCAAGGGTATAATTATTGAATCCTGCTTCAAGACCGGCCCAATGTCCCTTGAAATGGCTTCTTTTCTTGGCCGGGGATTCTTTCTTTTCCTCTTCATTAAATGCAACTTCATCCTTGCGGAAATTTTCAAATACTATCTTCGGCCCCATTCCTTCAAGTGATTCAAGAATGGAGACGCCCCTCTCTCCGATTTTCAGGTTTGTTGCCTCCGGGGTCTCTTCGATTAAGAGGAAATCCTTCCCTATAGCCAGCCTTGCTGTTTCGTTTGTATCTGCAACCTGTTTTTTATTTTCAGCAGAGACCACCTGGCTGAATCCATGGGAAATAAATGCTGTAAGCAATAAGATTATTATAATTCTTTTCATGGCTTGAAATTTTATTGTTTCTAATGCCGTGACGTACAGCCATTGATAAAAGTTACCTTCACTCATCTGTTTTTTTGACTGGTGCATTGAATGAAAGAAGTGTTGAACTGAAATAAACAGATTTCACCTCACCCGACTTATCCTGGGTTTCCTTAATTTCCATATCCCAGCCAAGAAGTTTGTTTATTCCGGCAACGCTTCCCTTTGCTATCTCATATGGCCTGAGCGGACCATCGGAGTATGTTTTTTCCCTGAGGATCTTTTCACGGAAGGCGCTGGCAATGAACCTTCTTACACGGCCCCTGCTGTCATCGTAGGCAACAGCAACAAAATTATTGTCAGATGCTATCAGCGACAATTGTGGAACCTGATAATCGATTCCTGCTGATCCCGGAACAAAAACCGCGGCAACCGGCAGAACAGTAATTACCTCCTTTGCCAGGGAAGGATCTGGCATTGAAATAGTTTCAGACATACTGGTGTTTTCCACGAATTCAGCTGTCTGGCTTATATCAATTCCGGGTATAATATTATCAGTTTCAATTGAAACAGTTTCTGAACGAACAATTATAGGTTTATTTGCTGCTATTAAAAGTGTTTCCGGCGAGTTTTCCTGAATGATTTCAGAGACAACCTGGTTGTTCCTGACCGGTAAAAAGCCAGGGACAAAAACATAGCTCAATATTAAAACAGTAATCGCAGCTGCCGCGCTTAATCCAGCCGTTGTCATCCTGAATACTTTTTGTTTTACAGTAAGCCTTTTCAGAGAGCTCTTATGTTCATAGAAGATAACAGGCGGAGTAAGCTTTGTTTTTTGGATTAAATCAAAAACGATCCGGCTTTCCCTTTTTTGCTCAAGATTCCCTTGAAGATCCGGGAGCTGATCAGCAGGAAGATCATTTTCAAGGAAAGCAACAGAAAGATATTCGATTTGTTCGTCAGTCAGATCTGCTGCACTCTTCCTGAGCTTATCCTTGCCGGCAAATAAAACATTTTCAGGTTCCAGCCTGACACCATCAATAAATTCAGTCTCATCCATATTTGTCCAATCGGACTTCATTGTCAGATAATTGTTTCTATTTTGCCTATATAGTTCTTCAGTGCCACCCTTCCGCGGTATATGTTGATCTTTACCTGTGCTTCGCTCAGTCCGGTAATATCACCTATCTCCCTGTAGCTGTAACCCTCATAATCCCGCAGCAATACCGCAGACCTTTGCTGTTCAGGAATCCGTTCAAGTGCAGCATGCAATATTTCGTTAAGATCTGTGTATTGTGAATCAGTTAACAACTCCATCCCATTTGATTCTTCAAGACTGGTCATCCTTTTTTCTTTTCTGATTATGTCGATCATTGTATGATATGCCGTGGAGAACAGCCATGATTTTGAAACAGGATACTCTATTTCAGAAACATGGTTCCACAGCTTCTCAAAACTGTCCTGTACAATGTCGTTTGCCCTGTCATCATCGCGCAGGTCGGCGCGGATGAATCGGTAAACAGCATCGGCATATTCATCGACTGCCCTGTTGTATTCCTTAACTGTCATAAACCGGTTTACAATGCAAAGACGTGTGAAACGGGAAAATGTTACAGAATAAATGGCCCCCCAGTCGCTGCGCGACATCCCCCCTGAAGGGGGGATAAAACCCTAACATAATATAAATAGCTGAATATCTGTGAATTAGGCCCCCTCGGGGGGCAGTCCCGCCTTTGCGGGACGGGGGTCACTTCTTCGATTGATATACCCGTATCCAGTCTATCTCCATGGTTGTCATGCTGTTGACGGGCTTGTCAAGACCGCCGGAGAGGAGTATATACATTGGTTCTTTGGGTACATCGTTTGTCTGGGTAAGGACTTCGGTGTCGTTTATTTTCCAGACGAGCTTATCAGCTGTCCATTCAAGAGTGAAGATATAGAAATCGTTCGCGTATTTACCGCCTATCGAGCCTTTTGCCCTCTTTTCGGGGGTTGCAAAAAAATCAGAGATAACCTTTCCGTTTGCAGTCCGGCATACGTTAATATGAGGTGTGATCTTATCCGAAAGCATCCAGAATGCAGATTTTGCAGCAGGATTTCCAAGCTTGATCTTTGCGCTGAAAGTACCATATTTCTGTCTGAAACTTTTTCCGGTGTTTACGATCCCGGAAGTATAGGCGAATTCTTTTGTCATGAAACCGTCAGGGCTCCAAACTTTACCTTCCTTCTTCTGCGGCTTGGTGATGATCTTCAGGAGGCTGTTTCGAACCTCAAAGTTTTCTTTTTCAGTATACGCCTGGAGATCTTTGCCAACGGTATAATTGTCCTTAAGGAGTTTGTCGCCCCAGAAATAGTTGGTAAGCCAGGTTTTTGTGTCGAGCTTATCGCCTTCGAACTCATCGCTGAAAGTTAGTTCTCTTGTTTTCAGAGCATCAAATTTGTTGGAATCCTTAACTTTGAAATACCAAAGGATATCCTCGTTCTTGCTCATTCTATTGTACTCTTCGAGACTTTTGAACATATCGGTTTTCTCGAATCTCTTCTTATCGAGAAGATAAGCTTTCTTATCCTTGAATTCAGTGGTTGCAACATAATCCTTCAGCTCATTAAAACGCGTGAGCTTTGAAGATCCGTCGATATTCAGGAAATTGGCATACTCCTTTGATTTTTTAAATTTAAAATAATCCTGGATTTCCGGGTTTGCCTTCAGACGGTTGAATTCCTGGAGTTTCTTATCATCATCAGAGCCTTTGAATTCCTTTGTTTTCATTTTTTCGCGGAACTCCATCGATGATACCAGCTTTTGAAGGGATTCATAGCCTGATATCTTTTCAGAGCCATCAAGCTCCTTGAATTTCTTAAGGGTTGATCCTGCTACTGTTCTGTAATAGAGGACGATATCCTTTGCTTTCTGAAGGGAAAGGAACTCTTTTTCCTTTGCATATTCGTCAGATGCTTTGAAGCTGAATGACTCTATTTCTTTCTTTTTTGAAAGGAAGGAGGAAGAGGTCACCAGCTCTTTAAGCTCCGTGAATTTTTTCAGGGTTTCGGATCCTGAAAAGGCATTAAGCTTTTCAAATTCGGTAATCAGGGCCTTTTCTGCCTGCTCAATTTTAGCAGTAGAGGGGATCAATCCAAGTAGAAGCCTGAGACTTGCCATTGCATAAATGTTTTAAGTACAATTGATAAAGATAGAAAATCTTTTCTGAAAATATGAAAGCCCGGTTTAATAATTTCATTTTTAGGGATCCATATTATTGAACACTGCTGAAAAAGAAATATATTTCGATCGACTTAAAAAAACGGAAATAAATGAAAAAAATTGCCGGTATTCTGATTGCCTCCACCCTGTTCTTTTCATGTGCTGTTAAACGACCTGTTGATTTAACGAAGTCTGAAAATCAGGATCCGCTTATTTTGTCGGTGCTTTGGTTCCAGAAGTCGGCCGAAATGAAGGCATTGTATTATCAGGGGTACAATATTGCCGAGCGGTCACTGTCCGAAAAACTACAAAACAGGAACAGTGGAAAACCGGCAGCAGTAATAATGGATATTGATGAAACAATTCTTGATAACAGTCCTTCAGAAGTCTATATGATCGAAAACAATGTACCGTTTTCAGATAATATTTGGAAGAAGTGGGTGTACAAGGGTTCAGCGGCAGCATTACCCGGAGCGATGGAATTTGTAAAATTCGCCAAGTCAAAAAACACTGAAGTATTCTATGTTACTAACCGTGAGATGCCTGATGAACTTCAGCCTACCGTCAGCAACCTTGAAAAGCTGGGATTCCCGTTTACAGATCCGGGCCACATGATTCTGAAAAATGATATAAGCACCAAAGAACCCAGACGGATAGCAATAGAAAAAAAATATGATGTTATAATGCTTATTGGTGATAACCTGGCAGATTTTAATGTTGTCTTCGATACCCGGGGAGAAGATCTTGGATTTGGTGCAGTCGATCAGAACAGGGAAAAATTCGGAACAGAATTCATCATCCTTCCAAATCCCATGTACGGGCCCTGGATTAATGCAGCGATAAAAGATCAGCAAGGGGTGACCACAAGGGAAAAGATACTGAATACTTTGGAGGGATTCTAAAAAGCATAACCCCCCCCTTAAGGGATTCTACTCTTTATACACATCTATGTATTATGTTGATATATAAGTTTATACTGTGTATTTTTATCCTTTATTTAAGATCAAATATCAGGATTTAGATTCCAAAAGATCCTTTAGCATCCTAATTCTCAGGCACCTCAACTTATGATGATTTGTGAATACATAAGGAGATTCCTCATCCCGAGGCGAAGCCGAGGAATCTCCTGCCTTGTCAACCAATTCCATAAAGATGTGTATAAAGGGTAGTTAAGGGATTTGGGGCAAGATATAGGCTTTTGAGACACCCTCGGGGTTATTACACAAAAAAGACTTAAAAAAACTTGACTTTTTAAAAACTCTGTTTTAACTTTGACCGAACGTTCAATCAAAAAAAACATGTCACCAAGAACTCCACAGCAATTCAGGGAAATCAGGGAAGAGAAAATGACACTTATTATGGACGTTGCACTCGAACATTTTGCCAACGAAGGTTACTTCAGAACGACCATAAGTCATATTGCACGTCATGCAGGGATCTCAAAGGGTTTGTTATACAATTATTTTGATAGTAAGGAAGCTCTGCTGAAAGCAATTGTTCACAGGTCGGTGAATGAAGTGTACCATTACCTCGACATTGACAAGGATGGATATCTTTCAGATGAAGAATTTGAATTTTTCATCAGGAAAATAAATACAATGCTGCAAGGCAAAAAATCATTCTGGCGTTTGTTATTTCAGCTTCTTTTACAAAATGATGTCAGGGAGCAGTTTCTTAAAGCTTTTCCCGAATCCGATTCTTTGATTCACCCCGGGCATGAACCAGGGGACACAAATTACCCGTCGCAGATAATGAAAATGATCAAAGATTATTTTATAAGGAAAAAAGCGAAAACGGGGGATCAATATGATACTGACACAGAGACAGATATGTTTTTCATCACCATTGAGGGTTTTGCTTTAACCAGCATCTACTCTGACTATAATATTGATAAGAATGAAAAAGCCCTAAACAGGATAATTGAGTTATTTAAATAAGCTTTTTATGAAGATAGTTGTAACAATCTTAATTTTTCTTCTGTATCAGGGGAGCTACTTAAATTTACTTCTTGCCCAGGAGATCAGCGCAACCGAAATTGTCAGAAAAACTGACGAAAAATTCAAGGGAGAGCAAAGCGGTTACAGCGTCATGACAATGACAATAGTAAGGCCTTCGTGGCAGAGAACTGTTGAATTCAAATCATGGTCGAAAGAGGAAGATTACGCCTTAACTCTGATCACCTCTCCGGCACGGGAGAAAGGAGAGACCTTCCTGAAGCGAAAAACAGAAATGTGGAGTTGGAATCCTGCCATCAACAGGCTTGTCAAGCTGCCACCCTCAATGATGTCCCAGGGATGGATGGGCTCCGACTATACAAACGATGATATTCTCAGAGAATCTTCGGTTGTAAGCGACTATGATCATACAATTGAAGGTTCGGAAACCGTTGATGGCCATGATTGCTGGAAAATAAAACTTGTGGCAAAAGAAAATGCAGACGTTCTGTGGGGAAAACAGATGTGGTGGATCGACAAGAAAGAGTTCATCGCTCTGAAAGCTGAGCTTTTTGATGAAGACGGCTATCTGGTAAGATCAGAAAAAGCTTCTGAGCTCAGGATGATGGACGGCAGGTTTATCCCGACTCTCATTGAGCTTGTTCCTGCTGAAAATGAAGGGTATAAAACCATCCTGAAGATAGTTGAAATAAAATTCAATATAAAGATTGATGAAAGCTTCTTTTCTCAGCAGAATATGAAAACGATAAGATGAAAGATTATCAGCTAGCATGGAAAAATATCTGGCGCAACAAAAGAAGGACGCTGATTACAGCTGCATCTGTTTTTTTCGCAGTCTTCTTTGCACTGGTCATGCGGTCTTTCCAGCTTGGTGCATATGACAGGCTTTTCAAGAACGTCATTGAATCATACAGCGGGTATCTGCAGCTTCAGCATATAGATTATTTTGATGATCCCAATCTTGACAACAGCTTTGAAATAAATCAAGCGCTTATTGATCAGATCAGAAAAGACCCGAATGTAACTGATATTGTAACACGACTTGAATCCTTTGCACTGGCAGCTGCAGGCAGCCATACTCAGGGAGTGTTAGTACTAGGTATTGACCCCCCGGGTGAAAATAAAGTCATGAATATCAGGAATAAGCTGGTCAAATATAAGATTACTCCAGATGCCATTGAAAAAATAAAGAACGAACAGGTATCGGACCACACAAAAAAACTCCTGGATCTTTTCAAGGGGGAAGCCTATTCAGGTGAAACCCGGCTTATGATTGATTTCGGCATCAGCGACTCAGATAGTGCAGAAATTCTTCCTTTGATCCGGAGATATGCTTCTTTCAACAATGCTTTTCTGACGGGAAAAGAAACAAATGATGTAGTTATCGGTGACGGTCTTTCAGAATACCTTAAAGCTAATGTAGGCGATACTATCGTTCTTATGGGTCAGGGTTATCATGGAACAACAGCAGCAGGGAGGTATAAGGTCAAGGGAATAGTTAAACTGTCAGCACCGGATATTGACAACATCATTGTCTATCTGCCAATAGAATCTGCCAGGGAACTTTATGCCGCTCCTGCGATGGCCACCTCTGCGGTTATTAGTCTTAAAAGCAACGATGATGACGATATATTGCAGACAGGGAACCGCTTGAAAAATATGGTATCAGATCCAATGACAATAAAGACATGGCAGGAGCTTAATGCGCTGATGGTAAATCAGATGGAAGCCGATAACAGAAGCGGAATGATAATGATCGGTGTGCTCTATATGGTAATCGCCTTCGGAGTCTTCGGAACAGTGTTGATGATGATGGCTGAAAGGAGAAGGGAGTTCGGAATGCTGGTATCAATCGGAATGCAGAAGACAAAACTGGCGAAAGTTGTATCCCTTGAAATGCTCTTTATCGGTTTATTGGGTGTTGCAGCCGGGGTGGCCGGATCACTGCCCATTGTTTTTTACGGACATTTTCATCCGTTGAGGTTTACTGGTGAATTTGCCCGTATGTATGAAGATTATGGATTTGAACCGGTGATGCCAACAATGCTGCCAGACACTTTTTACCTGTGGCAGATCGTGGTTGTGCTGATAATTCTTGTGATTGCAATTATATTCAGTTCTCGCAAGATTTTCAGGATGAATGTTATAAACGCAATGCGAGCTTAAAAACAAAACATGATTACAGCTATAGCCTGGAAAAACGTCTGGAGAAATAAAACGAGAAGCCTGATAGTTATCGCTGCGGTAACGATAGGCGTTTTTGCCGGAATATTTTCAATGGCCGCAATAAACAGCTCAGTTGTGCAGAGAATCGATGCTGCGGTTAATGAAGAACTTGCCCATATTCAGGTGAACAATAAGGAGTTCCGGAGCAGCGCCGATATACAGAATATCATAAGAGATTATCCGGGAGTTGTCTCTGCCCTGGAATCCACGCCCGGTGTAACAAAAGTTACCGGAAGGATAATAGTCAGGGGAATTGCCACAACTGCTACGAAAAGCTCAGGAGTTGAGATAACGGGTATTGATGTCGGGAAGGAAAAGGAGATGTTTACATTGTCCAAAAAGCTTATTCCCGGAACAGGCAGTTTCTTTGAAACAAATACAAAATTCAATACGGTATTTATTGGCGAAAAACTGGCAAAAGAATTGAACATAATCCGGTATATTTTAACTCCGGAAGCATTGACATCACTGAAAGAAAAAGGTATTCCTCCAGAAATTGTTTCCAAAATTGAAGTGCTTCAGGGCCAAAGATTTACTTCAGATAAAAAATTTGTAAAAGCATACGAAAAATTACTGGCCCCCGGTGAGATACAGAAATATGGATGGAAGATCAGGGAAGCAGCCTGGTCTTACAGGGAAGGATCGAAGATCATACTTTCGTTTCTTGATATTAACAACAATCAGACCGGTGCGGCATTCAGGGTATGCGGTATTTTCAGAACCAATAATGATATGTTTGAATCACTCTCACTGTTTGTTCCCATTGATGAGCTGAGGCAGCTTACGGGGATGGAGGAAGGTTCTTTTCACAGGGTAATTGCCAGGCTTGAAAATAATGACATTACAAATAGTATGACACCCAAAATAAGAGAAAAATTGCCAGATTATGAGGTGCTTAACTGGAAGGAAATTCAGCCCGACCTTGCTATGATTACAGATTTCATTAATCAGATCTACGCTGTCTTTATGGTACTGATACTCGCAGCCCTGGCATTCGGAATTGTAAATACCATGCTTATGGCAGTTCTTGAAAGGACCAGGGAACTGGGAATGCTGATGGCGATAGGGATGAACCGCAGAAAAATATTCATTATGATAATGCTGGAGTCAATTTTCCTGTCAATTGTAGGCGGTTTTGCAGGAATGGCTGTAAGTGAAGCAGCGATATCGATCACTGGTAAAACAGGCATAAACCTGATGAAATATTCAGAGGGTATGGAGGCAATGGGCTATTCAGCACACTTGTTTCCCACCATTGACGTGCAATTCTTTATTACAACGACTATTCTTATCGTACTTACCGGAATAGTATCGGCAATTTACCCGGCACGCAAAGCATTAAAGCTCAATCCGGTAGAAGCATTAAGAGGCGAATAAAAAATATGTAAAAACAGAATTATGGCAGTAGTCGAAATCAATAACGTTTTTAAGTCCTATCATGATACGGAAGTCGAAGTGAAGGCAATTAACGGAGTGACGCTAAGTTTTGAGAAAGGTGACTTTGCGGTTATAGTAGGTCCCTCTGGATCCGGTAAAACAACTTTACTTAACCTTGTAGGAGGCCTGGATCAACCCACCGGGGGAGAAATCCTGATAGCGGGCCACCGTCTGTCAGAACTCAAACCTTCGGAGCTCATTGACTTCAGGATGGATCATGTGGGATTTGTTTTCCAGTCGTATAATCTGATCCCGGTGCTGACTGCAGCCGAAAATGTCGGATTCATTATGAACCTTCAGAAATGGCCGAAAGAAAAGCGTATGACAAGGACAAACGAACTCCTCACATCAGTCGGGTTGGCTGACAGGCATAAAAGCCGGCCTTCACAATTGTCAGGAGGCCAGCAGCAAAGAATAGCTGTTGCCCGCGCCCTGGCGACACACCCGGAATTCATTCTTGCTGATGAACCTACAGCCAACCTCGATTCAAAATCTGCAGAGTCGCTTCTCGATATAATGGAAAAACTGAATCATGAAGAGGGGATGACATTTATTTTTTCAACTCATGATGTAAGAGTCATGAAAAGGGCACATAGGGTTATAACTCTGGAAGACGGTAAGATTGTTTCTGATGATGTCAGGAAATAGCTAAAGGCAGGTCAAAATGAAACAGCTGTTTACATTAGTTCTTTTTATTTCACTCTTTACCTGTTCGGTTTTTTCGCAGGAGAAGCAGAAAAAATTTGAATTAAACGGCTACCTTACAACCATGGAGAGTGCCATGTTTGACACTCTTTCTAACACGATCCTTTTTGAGAACCTGCTTCATAACAGGCTCAATTTCAAGGCTTATATTGGTAATAAAATTACATTTGCCGCAGAAGTAAGGAATCGGCTTTTCACGGGCGACATGGTCAAGACTATGGGAAGAGCATATTCGGAAATGACTGGTATGGATCCGGGACTGGTAGATATGTCGTGGAATATAGTAAATGAAAATTCTTTCTTCCTGAACACTACTGTTGACAGATTATGGCTCGATCTCAATTTTAACAAGTTCCAGGCAAGGGTAGGAAGGCAGCGGATAAACTGGGGCCAGACCTTCGTGTGGAATCCCAATGACATCTTCAACGCATATTCATTTTTTGATGTCGATTATGTTGAAAGGCCGGGTAGTGATGCAATAAGGCTTCAATATTATCCTGCTTCATCATCAGCAATTGAACTGGCTGCCAAGATGAACAGCGACAACGACGTAACTGTTGCCGGACTGGGCAGGTTTAACAAATGGGGTTATGACATTCAATTCCTTGCCGGATATGCGAACAGCTCCGATATTGTAGCAGGAGCAGGATGGTCAGGATCAATAGGATCTGTCTCTTTCAGGGGCGAGGGATCATGGTTTCACTCTCTTGAGTTATTCAGCAAAACTTCAGGAACGACAATAATTACCGCAGGATTCGACAAGATTTTTAAAGATAATTCAATAGCACAGATCCAGCTGATGTACTGCAACAAACCTTTAAAACCGGGCAATTTTACAAGTCTCTATTCCGGCAACCTTTCAGCAAAGGACCTGGCATTTTCGGAGTTTACCGCTTTTGGCCAGTTCTCCTGGGCGGCAACCCCATTGCTCAACCTTGGTGTTTCAGCAATGTGGTTTCCGGATCTTAAAGGTTATTTTGCCGGACCCTCTGTCGATTACTCTCTTGCAGAAAATCTCGATTTCTCGGTAATCTGGCAGCGCTTCGACGGCAAAATGAGCGGGATTAAAACACAACTAAATCTATGTTATCTGAGGATAAAATTTAGTTTCTAGAATTTTCCTACTTTTGCCGCAGAAATAATAGATTATGGCGCTTGTACATGAATTTGAGAACAGCGGCAACTGGCTCTTCAAAAGAAGAGGCTGGCTGCCGCTGTTTTTTATATTTGGAGGATTGCTGATGATGTATCTGGGCAACAGGCAGGCTATAATATTTGACCTGAGGAATGAGATTATCTTTCTTGGTGTCAGCTTGCTTGGGGAGCTCATTCGGACACTTACTGTAGGCTTTACTCCGAAAAACACTTCCGGACGCAATACTGCAGGCGGACAAATTGCAGATGAACTAAATGTTACAGGTATCTATTCGATCATCAGGCACCCACTCTATGTGGGAAATTTTCTGATGTGGCTCGGCCCGGCACTATTCATCAGATCAGTATGGTTTATTGTTGTCTTTTGCCTGGTGTACTGGCTTTACTATGAGAGAATAATGTTTGCTGAAGAACAGTTCCTCAGAAGAAAATTTGGCGAAGCCTATGACAAATATTCTGAAAAGGTAAAAGCCTTTTTCCCTTTCCATGTAAAATTCATCCCGACGAATCTTTCATTTTCTCTAAGGAACGTGCTTAAAAGAGAATATAACAGCTTTTTTAATGTATTCGTGGTATTCGCGGTCCTTGATCTGACAAGAAATTTCTTCCTTTCAGAAAGGATCAGTATGACGAAGATCTGGATGTGGATGCTGATCGGGGCTGCAATAATATGGTTTATTGTCAGGTCGATGCGAAAATATACCAGGTGGCTTGAGGTCGAAGGGAGATAGATTTTTTCATGTCACTTTGTCAGACAAACATGGTTATCTTTGGCCATGCTGAAAATGTTAACAAGGATATTAACTTTTTTGTTGTCAGTACCGGTTCATATTTACCGCTACGCAATATCGCCATGGCTAAGGCCTTCATGCAGACATGTTCCGTCATGCTCTCAGTACATGCTGGATGCCCTCAGAATTCACGGTCCGGTTATTGGTTTTTTAATGGGAACCAACAGGATTCTTCGCTGTCGTCCCGGAGGAACTCATGGATATGACCCTGTTCCACTTTTCCGGTTCAAAAGATATAAACCATTTTCACGATTTAAAAAATGCAGCCGCCTTAAATGACTGCACTATTTCAGGACTGCAAGTCCGCAGGACAATTAAAAATTAAGTTCCTCTTTCAAATGTTTGTAACCTGAACGGGAGACAGGCAGTTTTTCACCTGATTTCAGGACTGCCACATGGTTATCTTTACCATAGGGCTCGATCCGATTAATCTCCGTCACTTTAACAATATATGCCCTGTGGATCCTTACAAAGTCGGTCTGGCGGAGGTTCTCTTCATAGAATTTCATGGATTGCTGTTTAAGGGCTTTGCCTGCAGAATGATAGATCATTACATAATCATCCTGCGCTTCTACATATTTAATCTGATCAACCGGTATAAGATTTATTGCATTTCCTTTCCTTACGACAACACGATTCAGCGGAGATGAAGGTTCCGGAAGCTTTTCAATGAGATCCTGGGGCAGAACCGGGGCTTCATTTTTGGTTCTGCCTATCTTTTCGACGGCTTTATTGACAGCGCTTCTGAGGCGCTCCTTCGGAAATGGTTTCAGAAGATAATCAATGGCATTCATCTCAAATGCCTTAATAGCAAACTGATCATAAGCCGTAGTGAAAATAATCACAGGCTTCTCAGTCATCACTTCAATCAACTCAAAACCGGTAAGTCGTGGCATCTGGATGTCAAGGAACACCAGTTCGGGTTTTAATGTTGATATCGCTTTCAGTCCGGAGAAGCCATCCGCACATTCTGCAACGATCTCAACTTCAGGAAAATCCTTAAGGTAATGCTTAAGTATCTCCCTGGCAGGAGTTTCGTCTTCGATAATTACAGTACTTATTTTTTTCATCCCAGGCAATTTCTCTTTAAAATTACGACATTTTTGGATTATCCGAAGGGATAAAAAGGGTTACTGTGAAAAGGTCTTCTTTTTTGACAGTGCTTATTGATGCTCTGTTTCCATAGGTAAGCTCCAGCCTCCGCGAGACGTTCAGCAAGCCGGTGCCGGTACCTTTTGCCTTGCTACCCGCGGGGTCAAAATTATTGCTTATTATAATTTTAAGATAGCCCTCCTCTAAAGAAGAAGTTGTGCTTATTTTAACTTTTTCGGTGCTTTCATAAACACCATGCTTGACGGCATTTTCATAAAGGGGCTGAATAAGCATTCCCGGGACCATCACCTCAAGACAGGCAGGATCAATGTTTTCTTCCGTCACAAGACGCTCCCCGAATCTAACTTTTTCAATGTCGAGGTATAAGCGCAGGTTCTCAAGTTCGCTTCTGAGCGATACAGGCTGTTCATCCTTGCGGGAGAGGGCATATCTCATGAAATCGGAAAGTTTTATCACCATTGTTCTTGCTTTCTCCGGGTCAGTTACGGTAAGAGAGCTGATCGAATTAAGACTGTTGAACAGGAAATGGGGATTTATCTGTGACCTCAGCATCTTTAGTTCTGTCTCCCTGACAAGACTTTCAAGCTTAGCCTCCCTTGCCTTCTTTTCCGCCAGATTTGTCATACTGGCAAAGAGGAAATAAGTGAGTACGGTTAATCCGTAAATGAACACGCCGCTCCCTATTCTATAAGGGAATGTAGCATCCCAATATGCCTGATAATCGTTCTGTGCAGGAAGGACAAGTGTCATTATAAGCTTTGTCACCAGAACCCAGGCAGTTACTGTTATCGCACCTGTCAAGACCAGGTTTGTAATCAGTGAAAAAACCTTTAATTCGCTTTTATTAAAATAGCTGAAAGGATACCAGACAGATAGCGCAAGTCCCGAATATAACATCAGTGATACAATAATGTCGGGGATGCTTATATTGACAAAGCTTCCGTAGGCAAAATAAAACAGGAGGGCCTGGCCTGAGGCAAGAAAAAGCCAGACCAGCCCCCAGACTATCAGACGAGACCTGTTTTCAAGTACTGGATTTTTCATTATCCGGTCAATTAATAGCTTTTAACCTCGCCTCCGCCGAATACCACAGCTCCTTTGATAACAAGCTGGCTTTCAGGATCGACGGTCCTTCCCGGTGATAATTTGCGTGAATCGCTGAAGCCACCAAGAACCGGCGTTACCTCAATTGTGACATACCAGGTGTCAGGGACAATTATGGTTGCCCCTCCGAATACGCATGCTATTTCCAGAACATTCCTGCCCGGAGAAAGCTTTGCCTTTGTAAGGTCCAGGTCGATGCCTCCGAAGACAGATGAGATCTTACCTCCCTTAAAGTTCTGTGACACGATCTGACGTTCGCCTCCGCTGAAGACATTCACATAATCGATAAACTCATCACCGGCAATGCCCTTTGAAGTCAGTGCATTCCAGCCCTTTCGCTTTGTGACTATAAATATAATTCCTATGATTATAAAGATTGACGGCCAGAACATGTTGTACATGTGGAATGTCTCCCGGAAAAGCAACGGTATCATGAAGAATCCTCCCACGGCCATTACAATTACTCCTCCGGTTTTCTCGGAAGCACCGAGTGTCATTATAAGTCCTATAACTATAAGAAGCATGGGCCAGCTGAATATTACATGATTCATGAAATCAGTAAAAAATCCCGTGTTCTTTATCACAAGGGCTAGACCTGCAAGTACGAGTATGACTCCGATAACTACCCTGTTATTTGTCAGATGCTCGTGGCGTTTTTCACGACGATCGTTTTTGAAATCATTAATTGTTTCCATATCAGTAAATTTATTAGTTTCCGAATTAATTATACTTGTTTCTTTCTTTTAAAGAAATGAGAGATGATGAAGATTATTCCGGCCAGTATTATTACTGAGGGCCAGTAGATTGTTTTCATAAGGTCCGGGATATATCCGTAACGGTCGTCGATCCAGAACCATCCTCCAATCGAGATCATCGCCAAACCTCCTATGAAATTAAGGTTAAGCAAAAGCAGGGCGCCAATAAACACCAATGCCGTTTCCCAGGTGAAATATTCCTTTATTCCTCCCAGGTGCAGCCAGTCGTTTGTTGCAATCAGAAGAGCTACTCCCAGCAATATAAAGAAAAGGCCAATACTGACCTGCGGGTGGTGCTCCCTGTGTCTCTTCATAATGTTATCACTGTGTCTCATGATTTTATTATTAATTATGGATCAAAAATATGACACAAAATACGCCCCGGATACTGAAAATCGGCGAATTGCGGATATTTAAGGGTGAACGGCCCCGGGAGGGAGATTTGTTACATTTTTGTTGATAATTTTTTTAATTGAAGAAGCTTTCATATTTTTGCAGACCAAAATTGGATGAGATGTCGGGATTATATAATATACCGATCAGTGGGTTAAAGGAGGGAAAGCATGCTTATGATTTTAAGATCAACAAAGAGTTTTTTGAACAGTTTGAAGTATCTGAAGTAAGGGAGGGAGTGCTTGCCGTAACTGTTGAGACAGAAAAGAGGTCGTCGCATGTCGACCTGACGATAAAGATTACAGGGAAGCTGCTTATACCATGCGACAGATGTCTGGGATTCTTTCAGCAGCCACTAAGTTGTGAAAACAGGCTTCTTATCAAGTTTGGCAAGGTACATGATGAAAGTGATCCGGAAATTATAACCGTTCCGGCTGATGAGAATGAACTCGACTTGGCGCAGTACTTTTATGAATATATTCTTCTCGCCCTGCCGATAAAGAGGATTCATCCCGACGACAAGAACGGAAATAGTACATGCGACCCTGAGATGCTTAAGAAGCTGAGGGAGCACGTTGTAAAAGAAGAAGAAAGAAATGATCCCCGGTGGGACGAATTAAAGAAATTGATGAACAACAATTAATTACATAAAAAATGCCAAATCCAAAACGTAGACACTCGAAACAAAGAAGAGACAAGCGCAGAACACATTATAAAGCCACTGCTCCAACTACCGGAGTATGCTCAAACTGCGGATCTTCGATTCAGTACCACAGGGTATGCCCTGAGTGCGGATTTTACAGGGGCAAGCTTGCCATCGAGAAAAAGGCAACTGCCTGATATCGTATAACCAACGGCTAAGACCATGAAAATTGGCGTTGATGTCATGGGTGGAGATTTTGCACCTGACGTGGTCATCGAAGGTGCAGTTGATTCCCTCCAGCATTTATCTGCTGCTGATGAACTGGTTTTGATCGGAGACGAAAAATCCATTCTAGGCAAACTTAACGATCTGAATATAGAACCGTCCCATTTCAGAATAGTGCCGACTACGCAGGTAATTGAAATGGGAGATGCACCTGCAAAAGCATTTTCTCAGAAGCCCGATTCCAGTATTGCTGTCGGATACAGGTTACTCAGGCTGAAAGGTATTGATGGTTTTTGCAGTGCAGGTAACACTGGAGCCATGTTGGTGGGGGCAACCTATAATGTTGCTGTCATTCCGGGTGTCCTGCGACCTGCACTTGCCACGATTCTGCCAGCAATAGATGGCCGCAATTCGGTTATTCTGGACGTAGGGCTTAATCCCGACACCAAACCGGAAGTACTGGTTCAATATGGGATTCTGGGCTCACTTTTTGCCAGGTACGTCCTTGAAATATCTAATCCAAGGGTAAGGCTTCTCAATATAGGAGAGGAAGAATCAAAAGGCACCCCTGCTGTAAAAGCCGCATATGACCTTATGAAGAATAATCCATCCATCAACTTTGAGGGGAATATTGAAGCCAACAGCCTATTTAGGGAGGCAATGGCAGATGTTATTGTTTGTGACGGCTTTGTGGGTAACGTTATGCTGAAGCAGACAGAAGCTTTTTATCATATTTACAAGGAACGCAACCTGAAAGATTCGTTTTTCGACCGTCTCGACTTCGAAAGCATCGGAGGAACTCCGGTTGTCGGCATAAATGCCAATGTGGTTATCGGACATGGCATTTCAAAACGAAAGGCAATAATGAACATGATCCTCCAGACATGGGCAGTAGTTCATGTTAATCTTGCACAAAAGATCAGAGAAGCGATTTAATAATGGGGAAAATACGAGCAGCCATAACAGGCATCAACGCCTGGGTTCCCGAGTACAGGCTCACAAACCAGGAGCTTTCAAAAATGGTAGACACTTCCGACGAATGGATCATGCAGCGCGTTGGGATTAAGGAGCGGCGCATTCTCAAGGGAGAGGGACTTGCAAGTTCCGATATGGGAGAGATGGCTGTCAGAGGATTACTTGAAAAGACAAACACTTCTCCCGAGGAGATCGATCTTCTGATCTGCACTACCGTAACTCCTGATATGGTTTTTCCTGCCACTGCAAATATTATTTCGGATAAAACAGGAATAAAAAACGCGTTTAGTTTCGACCTTAACGCTGCCTGCTCAGGATTCCTGTTTGCCCTTCAGACTGGTGCAGCATATATTGAAACAGGCAGGTACAAGAAAGTTGTTGTTGTAGGCTCCGATAAAATGTCGTCGATTACCGATTATACCGACCGCACTACATGTCCGCTATTCGGCGATGCTTCAGGAGCAGTTCTTCTTGAACCTACAACCGACGAATTCGGTATAATGGATTATATCTTCCACACCGATGGCTCTGGCCGTAAATTTCTCCATTTGAAAGCAGGGGGCTCGCTAAAACCCGCATCGCATGAGACCATTGAAGCCAAAGAGCACTATCTTTACCAGGAAGGACAAAGCGTATTTAAGTTTGCTGTCGTTAATATGGCTGATGTAGCGGCGGAGATAATGGAAAGGAATAATCTTAAATCAGAAGATATTGCCTGGCTCGTTCCACACCAGGCAAACCTCAGGATCATTGATGCAACGGGCAGACGAATGGGACTTTCTCCTGAGAAAGTCATGATAAACATAGAACATTACGGCAATACAACCACCGCCACAATTCCACTCTGTTTATGGGAATATGAGAATAGGCTCAGGAAAGGAGATATTCTGATCCTTGCTGCATTCGGCGGCGGATTCACCTGGGGATCAATTTATCTCAAGTGGGCATATGATACGAAATAAAAAATTTCACACATATTCACCACAAACCCTCCAACTAGCGCGGAACAGGCTCTCTTTGCTAAAGCAAAGCGGGGGTTTATTTTGTTGATTATTAGGCATTTTCCCCTCTTTACGTAGTAGAGAGCGGGATTAAGGGGGTGAGTACATGCATTTTTCTTGCAATAGTTTTTATATTTGTGAGTTATTAAGATTGTTACTCTAAAATTTCTATGACTATGGCAAAATACAATGAGACGGAAACAGCAGCGATCAACCTCATTAGTCTTGGCACTGATATTACCGGCGACATTAAATCAAGCGGCGATATCAGGATCGATGGTTCTCTTAACGGCAATCTCAACACAAAGGGAAAAGTTGTTATAGGACCGACAGGAAAAGTAAAAGGGGAGGTTATCTGCAAGAACTCGGAAGTGTCCGGCACTGTAGAAGGCAGGATCATTGTAAATCAACTGCTAATTCTTAAAGCTTCTTCAAGGATTTTTGGTGATATAGCAACATCAAAGCTTTCAATTGAGCCCGGAGCAGTCTTTTCCGGTAATTGCAAAATGAGCGAAAACGACAATAATGGAGGAGCAGGAGCCGCAAAACCAAAAACAACCGAACAAGCCATCAAATAAAGGGCTGGAGAATTTTGGCAAGTATTCCAGTATTGCCTTCCAGATGATCGGCATCATTCTCCTCACAACTCTTGGCGGTGTAAAGCTGGATAAAATAACAGGATGGAAGACGCCTGTCTTTACAATTGTGCTCTCTCTCCTGGGAGTATTTGGAGCCATTTATATCTCCATAAAGGATTTTCTGAAAAAGTGATCTCCGATGAAGCCTCTCTTTAATTATATTCAGCTGCTTGTCATGCTCGAATGCCTCATCCTGGCCGCCGGCTACTTTATAGTATCCAAATCTGACATAGGAATTAATTTCGGGGAAACAGCTCTGCTTTCAGCAATTTTTATGCTTGTTGCCCTGCTTTCAATCATTATTTTTTTAAGAGGACAAAAAAGGGATGCGGCAAGCCAGACGATGCACAGCCTGGTATCAGTAACCCTTAAATTTCTGCTGGAACTCGTACTTGCTTTCCTCTGGTTTTTTGTTGCTAAAAAAACAAAATTATCATCAGTAGTATTATTTTTTGTTTTATATTTAACGTTCACTTTGTTTTCAATATTAATAATGGTGAAAACACTGAAGAGCAAATCTTTATAACAACGCCTGGTTTGAAAACACGAATTCTCAGAGGACTTCTTATTTTATCTCTGTCAATTGCAGCAGTCCTGCAATCATGTGTGGAAACTATTCCTGTCTCTAAAGAAGAGAAGGCGAAAGCTGCCGCAAATGAAAAATTCGATGCCAGCACCTTCATCATGGAACATATTGCCGATTCTCATGAATGGCATCTTTGGACAACAAAAAAAGAAAACGATACTGTTGAAAAGGTAACCTATATTCCTCTTCCTGTAATTTTGATAAGCAGGGAAAAAGGATTTAATTTCTTCTTTTCAAATAAAATTGCACATGGACAATCATTTCTGGGGTACAAAGTTTCGGAATCTGAAGAGCTTAAGGGCAAGATCATAAATGTTGACGAAACCGATGAACCCACTGGAACACGACCGCTTGATTTTTCAATTACAAAAACAATTACGGGGATGTTATTCGCTGCAATTTTCGGACTCTGGATTTTCCTTTCCCTCGCACGTTCGTACAAGAAAACCGGCATAAGCTATCCACATGGCATTCAGAGCTTTCTTGAACCTGTAGTTCTTTTCATCCGCGATGATATTGCTTTACCAAACCTCGGCGAGCATAAATATGAGAGATACATGCCATATCTGCTTTCGGCATTTTTCTTCATCCTGATAAATAACCTTATGGGGCTGATCCCGGTTCTCCCGCCTTTTGGCGCCAACGTGACCGGAAACGTAGGCGTGACATTTGTCCTGGCTTTATGTACATTCCTTATTACTCAATTCAGCGGTAATAAGGCCTACTGGAAGCATGTTTTCGCAGCCCCGGGAGTCCCTGTATGGCTTTTGCCGGTAATGATACCCGTTGAACTGATAGGACTGATTTCAAAACCGTTCGCACTGATGATCCGACTCTTTGCAAATATTACAGCCGGCCATATCATTGTTCTGAGTCTTATCTGCCTGATCTTCATTTTTGACTCACTGGCAGTGGCTCCTGTTTCAATTTTATTTGTTGTTTTCATGGACTGCCTTGAACTTCTTGTGGCTTTCCTGCAGGCATATATTTTTACACTTCTTTCGGCACTGTTCATTAGCATGGCAGTACCGGAAGAGCATCATTAATTTAACTAAATTTTTGTACTATGGATCCAGCAGTAACGAACCCCATTTCATTTGCAGCAGTCGGCGCAGGCCTTGCAGTTATCGGCGCAGGTCTGGGTATTGGCAGAATCGGCGGCTCGGCCATGGACGCTATCGCACGTCAGCCGGAAGCCTATTCGAAAATCCAGCTTGCCATGATCATTTCAGCAGCCCTTATTGAAGGAGCTGCCCTGTTCGCAATTGTTGTTGCTCTTATTGCATAATAAGAGATGAACTATGAAGCCTGCAACGGTTGGTTGCAGGTCTTCATTTTATTTTACAATGATTTAAAAAAGAGAATATGATATTCTTATCAAACAGTCTGACATCGCCGGGAATTGGAGTGGTCGTCTGGGCTGCTCTCATCTTCGGAATCTTCTTCTTCATCCTGGCTAAATTTGGATGGAAACCTATCCTCTCTGCTATCAAATCAAGGGATGAAATGATAAAGAGCTCACTGGCATCTGCAGCAAAAGCCCGGGAGGAGATGGTAAAGCTCCAGAGTGATAATGAAGCGATCCTCAAGAAGGCAAGGGAGGAACGCGAGGTTATTCTGAAGGAAGCACGCGAAGTACGCGACAAGCTTATTGCAGAAGCAAAAGGAAAAGCAACCGAAGAAGCTGATAAAATTGTAGAGAAGGCAAAAGCCGGAATAGAAATGGAAAAAGCCAAGGCTCTTTCTGAAATCCATGAGCAGGTGACAACTCTTTCAATTGATATAGCCTCAAAAATTCTCTCCGAGAAACTAAGCAGAACTGAAGAACAGGAAAAGCTGATCAGCAAGTACCTGAAAGATATAGATCTGAATTAAAAAAGAAAGCTGATCCATAAATGAACAACAGCAGAATATCAGTACGGTACTCAAAGGCTCTCTTCAATTCAGCATCTGAAAAGAAGCTGCTGGATAAAGTATATGAGGATATGATATTCATTTCAGAGCTTTGTAAAATGCCCGGGATGAAAGAGCTGCTTAAAAGCCCCATTATTGTACCCTCAAAAAAGAAGGATATTCTGCAGAAGGTCGCCGGAAATAATATTCATAAATTGACTCTTTCTCTTCTCGTCATGGTTGTGATGAACGGAAGAGAAAATTTCCTGCCGGCCATCGCCCGTGAATTCATACGTAAAACGAAGGAGTTTAACGGGATCACTGAATCGGTGCTTACAACCGCCGTGAAAGTGGACGATAAGATAAAAAAACAGATAACAGATCTTATTACGGGGATATTCAAGACGAAAGTTGAACTTAAGGAAGTAATAGATAAAGATATAATCGGTGGTTTTGTCCTCAGGATTGAAGATAATTATATTGACGCAAGCATCAGGTACAAACTCCGCAAGATAGAAAAAGAATTGTTAGGGAACGCCCTTTAGGTAAGAGTGAAAAATTATAATTCAGGAATCTAAGAAACAATAATATGGCAAGTATTAAACCAGCAGAAGTATCCCACATTCTCCGGCAGCAACTGGAAGGAATCCAGACAGGTGCAGAACTTGAGGAAGTGGGCACTGTACTTGAGGTAGGAGATGGGATCGCCCGTATTTACGGACTTTCAAATGCAGAGTCTAACGAACTGATTGAGTTCGAAAATGGAATGGAGGCAATAGTCCTGAACCTGGAGGAAGACAATATCGGCGCTGTGCTGCTCGGCCCTACAGAGGAGATCAACGAGGGAGACATTGTCAAGCGTACCGGACGAATTGCATCAATCCCCGTAGGTGAAGGCTTGCTCGGAAGGGTCATTTCTCCGACCGGACTGCCCCTTGACGGAAAAGGTCCGATTGAAGGTGAAAAATTCATTATGCCTTTCGAAAGAAAAGCCCCCGGGGTTATCTTCCGTCAGCCTGTTAAACAGCCTCTTCAGACAGGTATCAAGGCAATAGATGCAATGATACCCATCGGAAGAGGTCAGAGAGAGCTGATAATTGGTGACAGGCAAACAGGGAAAACTGCAATTACCATTGATACAATAATCAACCAGAAAAGTAATTTTGATAAAGGCAAACCAGTATTTTGCATTTATGTTGCCATAGGTCAAAAAGGATCGACGGTCGCAAATATTGCCAGAACACTGGAAGAACATGGCGCCCTCGAATATACGGTAATAGTTCTTGCAACAGCATCCGATCCGGCAGCCTCACAGTTCTATGCTCCCTTCGCCGGCGCTGCAATCGGTGAATTCTTCAGGGATACAGGCCGCGACGCCCTCATAATCTATGACGACCTTTCAAAACAGGCGGTATCATACAGGGAAGTATCCCTTCTTCTTCGTCGTCCGCCGGGACGTGAAGCATACCCGGGAGACGTGTTCTATTTGCATTCACGCCTTCTCGAAAGAGCCGCAAAGATCATTGAATCCGACGAAGTGGCAAGGCAAATGAACGACCTTCCTGAATCAATCAGGCATCTGGTTAAAGGAGGCGGCTCATTGACAGCACTTCCGATTATTGAAACACAGGCGGGTGACGTTTCAGCTTATATCCCCACAAACGTGATCTCAATAACTGACGGACAGATTTTCCTTGAATCGAGTCTCTTCAATGCCGGTGTCAGGCCCGCAATCAATGTGGGTATATCAGTTTCGAGGGTCGGAGGTAATGCCCAGATCAAATCAATGAAAAAGATCGCAAGTACGCTTAAAGTCGATCAGGCCCAGTATCGTGAACTGGAAGCGTTTTCAAAATTTGGTTCCGACCTTGATGCAACAACCCTGGCCGTTCTCAACAAAGGTTCAAAGAACGTTGAAATCCTGAAACAACTGCAGTATTCTCCGGTTCCGGTGGAAAAACAGATAGCAATAATTTATTGCGGGACAATGGGCCTTCTTAAGGATGTTCCCGTGAACAAGGTGAAGGAATTTGAAAAGGAATTTATTGAGCTGCTCGACCTTAAGCACAGAGATGTACTTGATAACCTCCGCGACGGGATACAGAATGAGACTATTACAAAAACGCTTGAAAAAGTTGCACTTGACCTGTCGGCAAAATACAAACCATAATAACAGGCAGGGCATAGATGGATAAATGAGTTTCAGATGGCGAATTTAAAGGCAATAAGGACAAGAATCAGCTCCGTAAAGTCGACCAGACAGATAACTTCGGCTATGAAGATGGTTTCGGCTGCAAAGCTCAGGAGAGCTCAGGATAAGATACTGAGGCTTAGACCATATGCTAACAAGCTGCATGATATCCTTGTCGGGCTTTCACAAAGCCTGGCTGAAGCTGAAATTGAAAATATATATGCACGGGCATCTTCACGGGAAAAAATCCTTATTATCATAATATCCTCCAATAGAGGAATGTGCGGTGCCTTTAACTCGAACGTCATAAAGGAAGCGAGAAGTGTTGTCGCAGAGCGATACATGAAACAGTTCGAGAAAGGAAATGTAACATTCCTTACAATCGGCAAGAAAGGCTTTGATTATTTACGAAAACAAAAGCTGAAAATGCTTCCGGAGCGCAATAACCTTTTGAACCAGCTCACTTTTGATACTGTTTCGGTTGTTGCAGAGGACGTAATGAACCGGTTTCTTTCAGGAGAGTTCGACAGGGTAATACTGGTCTATAACCAGTTCAAAAATGCAGCTGTGCAGAACCTTACCAGCGAATTATTCCTTCCTGTCGAAACAGGTGCCGCTGATGACAAGGAATCCATCCCTGCCGACTACATTTATGAACCCTCTGGAGAGGAGATCATTAAAGAGCTGATTCCCAAATCGCTAAAGATACAATTCTACAAGGCGGTACTAGATTCTTTTGTGGCTGAGCACGGAGCCAGGATGACTGCAATGCACAAGGCAACGGATAATGCCACGGGTATGATCCGCGATCTGACCCTTCTTTACAACAAGGCAAGGCAGGCAGCAATAACAAACCAGATCCTCGAAGTCGTCAGCGGTGCTGAAGCACTTAGGGGTTAAAATGATTTTGTCGGTATAATCCTTGAATTAACATAATGTACAATCAATCCGAACTGAAAGAGGTCGTTGACCGGGCATTGATAAACCTTTCTTATAATAATGAGGCCCCCAGACTGATCGATCCTATAAAGCTTGTACTCTCGAAAGGAGGAAAAAGACTTCGCCCTGTGTTGGCACTGATGTCATGCAATATATTCACCGATCAGATTGATGAAGCGATCATGCCTGCCATAGGACTCGAAGTATTTCATAATTTCACCCTGGTGCATGATGATATTATGGACCAGGCCACGGTTAGAAGGGGGTTGCCTACAGTGCACCAGAAGTGGAATACAAATCAGGCAATACTTTCCGGCGATGTAATGGCATTTGTTGCCAATGAGTGTCTCATTCAGGCTCCTTCTGTTCACCTTTTAAAAGTATTCAGAATATTCAACAAGGCTGCCGTGGAAGTATGTGTAGGGCAGCAGATGGATATGGACTTCGAGAAAGCCACAATCGTAAGGGAGCATGAATATCTCAGGATGATAGAGCTGAAGACTGCTGTCCTTCTGGCTGCTTCGGTAAAGATAGGAGCAGTCATCGGAGGGGCTGATGACCGGGATTCTGAATTAATGTACGAATTCGGAAAGAATCTGGGTATTGCCTTTCAGATCCAGGACGACCTGCTGGATGTGTGGGGGGACATGAAGATATTCGGCAAGGCATCGGGAGGAGATATTGTGGCAAACAAAAAAACATTTCCATTTGTCAAGGCTATGGAAATTGCCACAGGGGAACAACTAAAACAGCTTCAGACGCTGTTTTTACTTACAGAAGGAAATGCTGAAGAGAAGATAAGGAACGTAACGGCTATATATAACCTGTTGAATATAAAAGATGTTACAGAGATACTGGCCTACGATTATATAAACAAGGCGTTCGGATTTCTTCAGAAAGTAAGCGTTGATGAAACGAGAAAAAAAGAGATGACAAATCTTGCTATCTCACTTATCGGACGAAAGCAATAGTTACTTCGGATCGTTCTCGTGCTTTTTAAGCCAATCGATGTTGATCAATATCCCGGCATTTGCCATAAATTGACCGTACTTGCTGACAATGTATTTCGCTTCAGCAAACAGGTCGAATTGCTTTGTTACCTGGAAACAGGCCCCGGCACCGAGATTCAATCCGATAGCATTATCATTTTCAGGAATAACTTCATTCATATATGAATCTTTGGTTCTCTTCCATGTAAGCAGGAAATTCATTCCTACAAGAGGATAAAATTCCAGCCTGTCAAGAGAGTTAAAAACGTAATGTCCGTTTATATTGATCATCATCGACGAAACAGTTGTTTTATTGAATTGATCCTTTGTGACATGTGGATAGAAATAAGATATACTTCCCGTCACCTGTATAGGTACAGTAATTTTATAAACACCTTCAAGAAAACCTGCAAAATGTCCGCTTCTGTTGTAATCATTATCAACCTTATGGAACCAATACCCTGTTCCATATCCGACACCACCGCCAAATTTTGTGAACTGGGCATTAACTGCCGAAAAGGTCAAAACAATTAAACACAGACCGGTAAAAAGTTTCTTCATATTAAATAGCTTAAAGTTAGTACACGTTTAAGCTATAAAGATAAATTATTAAGAAATATCGGCAAATAACAATTTGGTCAGTTTTAAAAAAAGGCTGATCTTTATCTTTAACCTAATTTAAAGATTAGGAAAAGAGCTTCTTCTTCAAAATTTATTAAATTTGTATTCACCGAAAAAGAACTAAAATATTTATCAGATATGGCACAGAATACCGGTAAAATCAGCCAGATAATCGGACCAGTGGTTGACGTAACATTCTCAAGGCAGGGCGCTGAAATGCCCGATATTTACGACGCACTGGAAATAAAAAGGAATGACGGCACTACCCTTGTTGTTGAATGCCAGCAACATATTGGCGAAAATACAATTCGTACAATAGCAATGGATTCAACTGACGGACTTCGCAGGGGCATGGATGTTGTTGCAACCGGATTGCCCATTACAATGCCTATTGGGGAACAGATCAAAGGGCGTCTGATGAATGTGACCGGAGAAGCAATCGATGGGATAGGACCTCTCGACAAAACAGGCGGTTACCCAATTCACAGGAAGCCTCCCAAATACGACGACCTCTCTACCGAAAAAGAGATCCTTTACACCGGGATCAAAGTTATCGATCTTATAGAACCATATTCAAAAGGAGGGAAAATCGGCCTCTTCGGCGGAGCTGGTGTCGGAAAAACAGTTGTGATACTTGAACTAATAAACAATATTGCCAAATCATATTCAGGACTCTCAGTTTTTGCAGGGGTAGGCGAAAGAACCAGGGAGGGCAACGACCTCCTCCGCGATATGCTCGAAGCGGGTGTTATAACCTACGGCAAGGAATTCCTTGAAAGCATGAAAAAAGGAGGATGGGACCTTTCAAAAGTCGACATGAATGCCTTGAAGGAATCCAAGCTGGCACTAGTGTTCGGACAGATGAATGAACCTCCCGGAGCAAGGGCCCGGGTAGCCCTTTCAGGTCTTTCGGTTGCCGAACATTTCCGCGACGGAGATGGTAAAAGCGGAGGAAGGAATATTCTCTTTTTCATGGATAATGTGTTCCGTTTCACCCAGGCCGGATCAGAAGTTTCAGCTCTTCTTGGAAGAATGCCTTCGGCTGTGGGATACCAGCCCACACTGGCAACAGAAATGGGTATAATGCAGGAGAGGATCACCTCGACAAAGCATGGTTCAATCACTTCTGTACAAGCAGTTTACGTCCCTGCCGACGACCTTACAGACCCGGCTCCGGCGACTACCTTCGCACACCTCGATGCTACAACAGTTCTAAGCCGTAAAATATCGGAACTTGGTATATATCCGGCTGTTGACCCGCTCGACTCCACATCCAGGATCCTTACGCCGGATATTGTAGGCGCAGCCCACTATAACTGTGCCCAGAAAGTAAAGGAACTGCTCCAACGATATAACGAACTCCAGGATATCATTGCAATACTTGGAATGGACGAACTGTCGGAAGAAGATAAGCTTGTTGTTCACAGGGCACGGCGCGTCCAGAGATTCCTTTCACAGCCGTTCCAGGTTGCAGAACAGTTCACCGGAATAAAAGGAGCTTTGGTATCTATAGAAGATAACATTAAGGGCTTCAACATGATAATGGATGGCTCGGTTGACCAGTACCCGGAAGCTGCATTCATGCTTGTCGGAACAATTGAAGATGCAATTGAAAAAGGGGAGAAGATCCTCTCGCAATCAAAATAAAATCGTACAGGGATGAAAATAGAAATCATCACTCCTGATAAAAAAATCTTTGAAGGAGATATTATTTCAATAAGAGTTCCCGGGAAAAAAGGATCATTCCAGGTCCTTAAAGATCATGCTCCTATCATTTCGACTCTGGAAAACGGAACTGTAATAATAGCGACAAAGGAGGGAGGAACTGATATGAGATACGAAATAAACGGAGGGGTGATTGAAGTAAAACAAAACAAGATAATCCTTCTTGCCGAATCGGTACGATAAGAGACCCGTAATGACACCTGAGGAATTCCGCAAACATGCCCATGAGCTGGTCGAGTGGATGGCCTCCTACATGGAGAATGTCGGAAAGTATCCGGTAAAATCACAGGTCAAACCGGGTGAAATATTCAGCCGGATCCCAGGAAAGCCACCATTAAAGCCTGAACCATTCAACTTCCTGATGGCGGATCTTGAAGAGATCATAATGCCTGGCATAACCCACTGGCAAAGCCCCGATTTTTTCGCATATTTTCCAGCAAACACAAGTCCGCCATCAATATTGGCAGAAATGATTATCGCCACCCTTGGGGCCCAGTGCATGAATTGGGAGACCTCGCCTGCTGCCGCCGAGCTTGAAGAAAAAATGATGATCTGGCTGCGGGATATGATAGGTTTGCCCGCTAATTTTGAGGGAGTCATTCAGGACACCGCCTCAACAGCTACACTTGCGGCCATTGTTACCGCCAGGGAAAAAGCGACTGCATATACTGCAAACAGCGAAGGCATAAATTCAGGGAGGATTCTAAGGGTCTACTGCTCTGAGCAGGCACACTCATCGGTGGAAAAAGGAGTCAGAATAAGCGGCATCGGAAGGAAAAACCTGGTTCGAATACCTGTCAGGGAAGATTTCTCAATGGATCCCGAAAAGCTCGGAAAAGCAATTTCATCTGATAAAAAGAAAGGATACCTGCCCTGCTGCGTGATTGCAACAATTGGTACGACAGGGACCACAGCCGTTGACCCCTTAAGACCCATTGGAGAGATTTGCAGTAAAAACCACGTCTGGCTTCATGTCGACGCCGCAATGGCCGGGACAGCTCTTATTTTGCCTGAATTTCAATGGATGTTGGACGGCCGTGAATATATCGATAGCTTCCTCTTCAATCCGCACAAATGGATGTTCACCAATTTTGACTGCACCGCATTCTTCACCAAAGATGCGGAGAGCCTGATCAGGACATTCGAAATTCTGCCGGAGTATCTGAAAACCAGAACGCGCGGAAAGGTAAACGATTACCGCGACTGGGGTATACCGCTCGGAAGAAGGTTCAGGGCACTGAAGCTTTGGAGCGTAATAAGATCATATGGAACAGAAGGATTGCAGGAAAAAATCAGGCAGCATATACAGTTTGCTGTGAAGCTGAAGGAGATGATCCTGAAAGAAAAAGATTTTGAGATACTTGCACCGATCGTAATAAATGTTGTTTGCTTCAGGTATGCGCCCTCCGGCAATGACGAAAAGCAGTTAAACGACCTGAACGAAAAGATGAATCATCTTCTTAACGATTCAGGAAAGATCTATCTTTCCCATACTGTACTTAACGGGAAATACACATTGAGAATGGTCACAGGTCAGACCAATGTGACGTTTGATCATGTCGAAAAGGCCTGGAGGCTAATACTGCAAACCGCCAGGAGCATTAAATTATGATTACATCTGCTTCCTTCTGCCGATGCTCATTCCATAAATATCTATTTTGAAAAGAAACTTGAAAAAAGGTGCCTCGTCGAAAGACCTGAACGTTGTCTCCACTCCGCCAGAGATCATGTAAGGTATGCGCAGGATATAAAAATCCGACAGCAGTTCCACTCCGAACGACTTGAAAGTTTCAGAATAATCGTGAAATGCCATCTTGTAATTTCCATTTTCATAGGTGGTGATATAATTACCCGTACCCCTTGTGTAATCATAGAATAATCCGCCACGGATCCTTTTAAGGTAAAACAGGCTGAAAACATTGACATCGGGATAAATCAGCGGCATCATATAATCGATCGATAAAAATTCTGCCTCGATCGATGTGATATCTTGATAACTACGTGAAAAAGAGATCCTGTTTCCCTGGCGGTAAAACTCATAGGGATTATGTTGTTTTTCTGCCTCCAGTCTCAACCTGATGCTGTTGTCACGAAGTATGCCCGGAAAATAGAAAGCGCTTTTCACCGTAAAAAGGGAACCAAGATAATTGTTTTCAAAAGGATGCCAGGAGTAAATTACGTCGATAGACTGTCCCCATTGCGGATAGAGGTCCCTCAACGCCATCTTCTGGTAATTATTAAAATACAACCTGCCGGATAGTTGTGTTAATCCAAGAGCATATGCTGAAGACTCATTGTGGTACATATAATTATTCTGGTAATTATGTATCCCTGCCAGGTAGAAGAACTGCGAAAACCTTCCTGATGATATTGTCAGCGGGAGAGCGACTGTATTATTGAACTTGTAACCCTGGTGGATCTCTGAGGGAGGCGGAGCTCCGGTTCCGTTGGACCGGGCATTATAGATCTGAGGCTCGCTCCCATAATCAAACCGTGACTCAAAAACAGGATACCATCCTTTCCAGGATATGCGTGAATGGAACATGTGCATGCGATCCTCCGAGAATTCATAACCGGCGCTTGCTGTAAGAGTACTTAGCTGATTCTGAGTCATGAGTGCAACACCTGGCCTTACAGATGTCGGGTCCGACCGAATTTCATCAATGTCTGCATAAAAAGGCATCCAGCTGTGAACCCCGAATAGATGCTGCCACTTCCTGTATGGTTCGGGCGTATACGTTTTTTTGGGAACATCCTTAGTTTGGCCCCTGTTAATCTCAAATCTGTCGGCCAGGTACGATACTGGTTTGAATTGTTTTACAGGATTTACCATAATCTCTTTAAGCGAAGCCTTGCAAATATTGTTGCCGGATGATGTGTAATCGCTGAAAAAGATCGAAGAACCACTGATACTAAGGTCATTTGCTCCGAACCTTGAATTGGTGACCTGAATTGACCTGTTGTCTGGCGTTAGCAAATAAATATTGTCTGTTCCGGTTGTTGAGGTGATGTAAAATAGTGAATCATTCCGGAGAAATGATGACTGAAGATCGTCCCTTCCTGCTTCGACCAGAACTTCCCATGTGCCTTCATCAAGCCGGTACGACATTATTCCCTCTCCGGCCTCTGTCAGGTAAATAGCAGTGATTTTCTTTCCGTCATCTGACCATTGAGGACGCTGAAGAGATGCATTTGCGGGCGAAAGGATATTTTTAAGCCTGGAGCCATCATCAGGATCCAGGAGGACAAGGCTGTTAATGTTATCAGCACTGTTTTCAGATGCAGCAATATATTTTCCGTCAGGAGAAATAGCTGCAGCCATAAATCGCGATTTATGTGTAAGCTGCCTGATATGTTTGTTCCTGATGTCCAGTATTTTGACAACGTTGTAATTCCTGTTTTCCCAGCGCGGATCAGTATGAGTCTCAATCCAAACCAGCTTGCTGCCGCCACAGGAAATGAAATATGGATAGATATATCCGGGAACATGCAGGGTCTTTTCGGATTTGTCAGAAAGCCTGATAAGCACAAACCTTGCCGTTTTGGAAAGAGATGTTTTTACTGCGATCACGGTATCGTTTCCGGCAGCAACAGGTGAATAGTAATTGGCAAACTTCTCTTTCTTTTGAGGATTAACAGCTTCATATGGCCTGGCTCCGCTTTCTGAGATATCCTGTTGCCACAGGGTTTTGAGGGTGTCAAAAGTCTGGTAGTACAGCCTTCTCTTGGTAAGACCTGCATTCTTTTTCAGGCTCAGGTTTACAGGATTGATCGTAAATGGTTTATCAGCAGTATATTTAATAGTTTTGTTCCATATCTGCAGGTCATTAATTCTGGACCACGCCACCATCTGGTATCCAAAATGATAATGGTCCGGTATAAAATCCCTGAACGATTCAAGGAGCATCTTATCGTACTTATATGGCTTCTCCTTTTCAATAATTATCGCTTTGAGCTGTCTCTGAAAATCGGGGCTCCTTCCCCTTCCTGATTCCGAGAGAACTGTCTCTGCAAATACAGCGTCGCCCTCGAGGTACCAAAGTGGAAGCATTGCCGATACGATACCTGTAAACTGTTGTCCAAGCACATATGAAAAAACTTTTGTAAAGCCCGAATTGAGCGATTCCATTTGCATCACATGTGCGAGCTCATGTAATGCCAGCTGCCTGTTGGCATCAAGAGGTATTGTATTTTGTTCGGGAGTAGGATAAATCTCCATCCTTTTCGGAGCCCAGGCAACATATCCGTTAGATTCTGTTGTGAAGTTATGGATCACAACCGGGATAGTGAATTTTTTCGCGGGGAACAGAGAGGCAAGATCAGAGTATGCTTTTTCCAGTGATCTGGTAAATTCTACGCCCTGTGAGCCATATTTTTCCGGATAAATTACTCTGAATTTATCAGTTTTTATCTGCAGCCATTTCACGTTTGAAGGATCCTGTCCTGTGTTATAGTATTGTCCCGATACGATCGACGGGAGTATCAGCAACAAAAGGAAAGAGAGTGCAGATCGTAAATTCATCAGATAAAATAATGTCTAAAAATAACAAATTATCCTTATTTTCGTCAGCGGATCATTTTCAGCAATTCTCAAAAAACAGAATCTTAAATGAAACAATTCAAGCTTATAAACAATATAACCGGATGGGTGGTATTTGTGATTGCAGCATTTACCTATCTCATGACCATCGAACCCACTGCCAGTCTCTGGGATTGCGGTGAATTCATTGCTTCGTCGTACAAGCTCGAGGTAGGACATCCCCCGGGAAGCCAGGTATTCATGGTTCTTGCAAGGTTTTTTACCCTTTTTGCAGGGAAGGATGTTACAAAAGTTGCAGCAATGGTAAATGCAATGTCGGCTATCTTCAGTGCATTCACCATCCTCTTCCTTTTCTGGACAATAACTCATCTTGCGCGCAAGATCATAGTGAAGAATGAAAGCGATTTCACTAACCCACGAATAATAGCGATCATGTCGGCAGGTGTTGTAGGCGCATTGGCATTCACTTTTTCCGACTCTTTCTGGTTTTCAGCTGTAGAGGGTGAAGTATATGCGACATCCTCCATGTTCACTGCTGCGGTATTCTGGGCAATACTCAAATGGGAAGAAGCGGCCGACGAAAAAAATGCCGACAGGTGGATAATACTTATTGCGTATCTGATGGGTCTTTCCATCGGGGTGCATCTTCTCAACCTTCTTGCCCTGCCGGCAATAGTTCTGGTTTATTATTTCAGGAAATTTGAATTCTCATGGAAGGGGCTTGTTTATTCACTGGCCGGGTCATTCATTATACTTGCCCTGCTGTTATGGGGGATGTTGCCAGGGATAGTTAAGGTCTCCTCATTGTTTGATCTCTTTTTCGTGAATTCATTAAAGCTCCCTCCGAATTCCGGGATGATATTTCATATGATTATCCTGGCCGTACTTCTTATTTTCAGCACAGGATTTTCATTGAAGCCAGGGAGAAATACTGCAACAGCACTGCTCTCTGCTGCAGCTCTATTGTTTACCGGAATATGGGTAGTGTCGGGTTCGGCAATTGCAAACTGTCTTATTCTTGTGGTTCTTTTGACAGGCATATGGCTGGTCGCAACCAGGAACAGGGTTATGCTCAACACGGCCCTTACTGCAATAATTGTCATCCTGATCGGGTATTCCTCAACGGCATTGATCATGATCAGAGCTTCCGCAAATCCGCCTCTGAATGAGAACAATCCATCCGATCCATTTAATCTTTTATATTATATCAACAGGGAACAGTATGGTCAAATGCCTCTGATAAAGGGAGCATATTACAATGCACCGCTTATCAACTATAAGGATGGCAAGCCGGTATATGTTCTTGAAAAAGGCAAATATGTAATAACACACAAAAATCTTGAAAGGGTTTATGACGACAGATTTATAACCCTCTTTCCGAGAATGTGGAGTGACCAGGAGGATCACGCAGCGGTTTACAAACAGTGGGGAGGATCAAAAGGGATTTCACTCCAGGTAACCGATCAGGAGGGCAAGAAGACAATAATCAAGAGGCCGACATTCAGCGAAAACCTCAGGTTCATGTTCACCTATCAGTATGGTTACATGTACTTCAGGTACTTCATGTGGAATTTTTCAGGCAAGCAGAATGATACCCAGGGGTCGGGAGGTGCTATTAACGGCAATTGGATAACCGGAATAAAATTCCTTGACGAACCCAGGGTGGGAACCTCCGACTTGCCGGAGGATATTAAAAACGACACATCGAGAAACCGATACTTCCTTCTGCCCTTTTTGCTCGGCATGGCAGGCCTACTGTTTCAACTTTTTCGCGACAACAAAAACTGGTGGATAATTATGCTCCTGTTTGTCATGACGGGCATTGCTATAATATTTTACCTTAACCAGTACCCCAATCAGCCAAGGGAACGTGATTATGCTTATGTCGGGTCTTTCTACTTTTTCTCGGTCTGGATAGGCCTGGGGGTTCTCGCACTTTACGACCTGATCAAAAAAGTTACAAGTGAAGGTATTGCTGCTCCTGTATCAGGGATTTTATGCCTGTTTGCCGTTCCGGTAATAATGGGATCAGAGAATTGGAACGATCACGACAGGTCAGGCCGTTACCTGGCAAGGGATGTCGCCTTCGATTATCTCGAATCGTGTGCTCCGGACGCCATTCTTTTTACCAATGGTGATAACGATACTTTCCCTCTCTGGTATGCCCAGGAGGTTGAAGGGAAAAGGACCGATGTAAGAGTATGCAATCTCATGCTGATGAATACAGACTGGTATATCGAACAGATGAAAAGGAAGGTATACAAATCTGATCCGCTGCCAGTTTCTCTTCCGATCCAGAAATACTATGATGGCATAAACAGCCAGCTGTACATTTTTGAGAAAAGGAAAGAACCAGTTGATATATCCACAATTATAGATTGGGTAAAAAGCGAAAACAGGGGAACAAAACTTCAGGTTTCTGCGAACGAATGGCTTGATATTATCCCGGCAAAGAATATTCGTATTCCTATTGATAAGAATAAAGTTCTTGCCTCAGGTACGGTCAGTATAGAAGATTCTGCCAAGATCGTTCCATATATTGATATTAGCCTTAAGGGCAGTTTAATCATCAAAAGCCAGCTTCTGGTCCTTGATATTCTTGCCCATAACGATTGGAAGAGGCCTATATATTTTGTTGCCGGGTATCATGGCGATGCACTTGGACTTGAAGAGTATTTTCAGCTTGAAGGATTGGCTTACAGGCTCGTCCCGATAAAGTCAGAAAATAGAAGCTGGCTTGATTATGGCAGTGTTAATACTGATGTCATGTACGAAAACCTGATGAAGAAATTCGCCTGGGGTGGAGCTAATGATCCGAAGGTGAACATTGACTACCACCATAAGCGTACGCTGATGGTGGTAAGGGCAAGGTTGAACTATGCGAAACTGGCCCAGGCGCTTGTATCCGAAGGGAAAAATGAGAAAGCTGCAGAAGTTCTTGATCACTGCATGAATGTTTTTCCCCTTAGCAAAATCCCGTACGACCCGTATATGAACGACATAATTGATGCCTATTTTGCAGCAGGCAAGAGTGAAAAAGCAATGGAGATGACAAATGCCCTTTGCAGTTATTATTATGCGCAGCTGGATTATTATCTGAAGCAGAAACCATATATAGTGGCTTCAGCCGAATATCCTATTGGAACCGCGTTTGAATATACCAGGCGCGCCGGAGAAGCATGCATTGTCAATGGCAAAAAGGAAACGGGAATGGAAATAAGCAATAAGCTGAATGATTATTATAAGAGATATGTGGGATTAATTAATCCGGCTACGAGATAAACCTGATCAGCTTATTAATGAATGAGTGGATTCGTGCTTGAGGTATTTCTCAAGCAGGAAGAAGATCTTTTCGGGGTAGATAGGCTTCAGTACATATTCATTGCAGCCGGCAAGATAAGCTTCCGTTTTGCTCTGCTCCGATGAATAAGCAGTAAGCATCAGTACGGGGACATTTTTTCTTTCCCTGCGAAATATTCTCAAACATTCGATTCCATTAACAAGCGGGATAAGAAAATCCATAAAAACGAGGTCTATCTTTTCATTTTCCTCGTTCAGATAATTAACGAACTCTTTCCCGTTGCGAAAAATTTTGATGTCAGCGCTGGAGTTTTTCAGGAGAGTTTCATAGTACCTGATCGATGGCACATCGTCCTCAACAATAACTATTCTTTTATCTGCCAGTTGTAAGTCATTGATATTCAAGGTGGTGGTTGGGTTCGTTTTGATTTGTATAAAATTACAATAACTAAGCGTGCGGAAATTTTGATAACGCCCCATTTATTAACATTTTATCAACACCGCATAAAGTGTGTGAAAATACGAATATTTGGTTTCTAAAAGAAAAAACTGCAATTTCGTAATACAAAAAACATGGGGAATGATCAACAGAATAGGCTTTTTCTGGAAAACTCTCACCGCTATTGTTTTGTTTTTTTGTTTCACGGGCGCTAGCGGACAGAACGGATTTGATAATTCGTCCAGGGCACTCTATATCTACGACCTGGTTGCAAAGTATGTAAATTTCGGCAGTGGTTTTACTGATTCTTCAAATTTTAAAATCGGTATGATGCTTGGCGATTACGAGCTCCTTTATGAGCTGGGCAACCTGGTGAAAACGAGGCCGCGGATTCAGGATAAACCGGTTCAGATCAGTGGGTATAAGAGACTGGAGAGCCTGACACATACACAGGTTCTTTATGTTAACAAGTCATCCGGTTTTGATCTACAGAAAATCCGGGACAAGATTTCCGGGCAGCAAACTCTTCTTGTTACCGAAGGTTATGAATTCCGGGAATCGATGATAAATTTCATCGTCATAAATGGAGTACCCAGATATGAGATCAATGAAGATTATATCAAAAAAGAAGGAATGTCGGTTCCCCAGACTTTACTTTTTACTGCTGTTAAAACGAAAGAAGACTGGGAAAAGCTGTTTCAGGTAACTGATGCTGATCTTCAGGTTCAGAAAGAGACTGTCAGGCAGCAGCAGGTTGAAATTGAACTGCAGAAAGCAGAAATCCTGAGACAAAAAGCCTTGCTCGACAGTCTTGACAAGGAAATAACACTGAAAGAAAAGACTCTTCTTGAAAAACAAAAAGTCCTGAATACACAGATGGCTCAGATAAACAGGCAGCAGGGAGAGATCACAATGCAAAAGCAGACTATCGTTATTCAGCAGCAGGAAGTTCAGGTGCAAAAAGATACCCTCATCAGGCAGAAGGCAAAAATAGATCTGCAGATTTCCATGATGGACCAGCAACTCATAAAGATCGGGGAACAGGAGGACAGAATAAAGATTCAGCTTGCCACCCTAGAGAAACAGAAGCTGATCCTCTGGTTTGTCATTTTTGCCCTGGCCCTGGTCAGCTTCCTGGGCTATTACATTTATCGCAGCTACAAGATCAAGAAAGAGGCTAATATAAGGCTTGAGGAAAAGAACAGGACCATCTCGATGCAGAAGGACGAAATTGAACAGCAGCGGGATCTGGCTGCTGCCCAGAGGGATCAGATCGCCTACCAGAAAAAGCATATCACCGACAGCATCATGTATGCAAAGAGGATTCAGACAGCTCTTATCCCCTCTCTTGAGCTTTTCAGCGACAAGCTTGAGCATTTTGTTCTTTATAAGCCGCTTGCCATTGTAAGTGGAGACTTCTACTGGGTCAGCAAACTGGAGAACAAACAGGTCATCATTGTAGCTGACTGTACAGGTCATGGCGTTCCGGGCGCATTTATGAGCATGCTGGGCGTGACACTTCTTAACGAGATAGTTAACAATAAACACATACTGATGCCTGACCAGATCATCGAAAACCTGCGCCAGGGAGTCATTAAGTCCCTGAACCAGGTTGCTGAGGAAGATTCGATAAAAGACGGCATGGACATTTCAGTGTGTGTTGTGGATTTTAATAAAAACACACTGTGGTGGGCGGGGGCAAACAATCCGCTCTATCTTGTAAGGGGGAACGAACTTGTGCACTATCGTGCCGACAAGATGCCGGCATCAATTCATTACAGGATGCAGCCTTTCACTCTTCATGAAATAGAACTTCAGAAAGGGGATGCATTTTATGTCTTTTCAGATGGCTTTTCTGATCAGTTCGGCGGACCAAATCAGAAGAAATTCATGTCGCATCAGCTGAAAGAGACGCTTGTAACACTGGCAGGATCTACAATGCTCCATCAGGCAGAAAAGTTAAGTGGAATATTCGAAGAGTGGAGAGGCGACTCTCCACAGGTGGATGATGTGACTTTTATCGGTGTCAGGTACTAATTACTGCTTGGTACACTCAAGCGAGGTTACATTATGTGTAACGGGATCCGTCACAGTCGGATTGGCAGCTTTGAGGGCAACAAGAGTAGCACCGCAATACTCTGCTTCCACTCCGGTTTCAGTAACAGTACCGCCGCTGTTTTTTGTCACTATTTTGCAGATTTCACAATCACTCAGGGCTTCACATGCATTAAATCCCCATGCGATAAACAAAAACAGGACTGCAGATAAGATTTTTCTTTTCATAATGTCATTTTTCAATTCAAAGATAAGAAACTCTTTATATTAATTGCATACCCATGTTGTTCTGATCTCACCATCAATATAATCATCCATAGCTTCAATTGTCAGAAGTGATGCGCCACAATATTCTGTCGGGTTTGTTTCATGATCCCAGGCACCATTTACATAAGTCACCTGCTTGCAGACTTTGCAATCGTTCAGAACTTCACAGGAATGGAAGGCCGCTGCTATGAAAAACAATGTAATGGCGAATACTATTTTTCTTTTCATAAAGATTTTTAATCCGGTAAAAATATGAAACTCTCCTGTCAATAGAACGTTTTTAGCATTAAAAGGTTGCTTTAATGCGAACTTTTTGACGAAAGGATGCATCAATTAATTATATTGCCAGTCATTTATTTGGAATGAAAATTACAATCTAAATTAATCGTCATGGAAGATTCAATAAGAATGAAGAAACATGTAACAATTGTGGCAGCGATACATATCGGATTTGCCATTCTAGGACTTATTGCAGCACTTTTTGCATTTTTTCTGATGGATTTTGCAAAGGGATTTATTCCGGAAGATGAAATTCCTGGTACAGTGATGAAACTGATTTCCGGCTTAATGGCAACTATCCCTCTGGTGGTTGGAGTTATATCGACTCTCCGGCTGGTTGGTGGAATAGGCCTGCTTTCACAACATATGTGGGCAAGATATGTGATCATTGTCGTTTCAGCACTTGGCTTGCTGAAAATTCCAATAGGCACCCTGACAGGAGTCTATTCGTTATGGGTCCTTATGCAGACTGAAACAGTAAAACTCTTCGAGAGGAAATAAGGGAATTTTAGGTTTAGCGTGGTTTTATTCAGCTCCTTCAGAGCTGAACTATTTAGACTGGAAATAACCCCCGGCGCAACCGGGGGTTATTCATATCTGGCTCGTTCATAACCATTAAAGCCAACGAAAATACCATTTACGGGAAGGATTAATAATAATCAATAATGCATTGCCATCAATCACAGAATTTCTAATTTTAGAAAAAATCAATAACGGATGGCTGACGACAATAAGATCATATTCTCGATGTACCGCGTGGGGAAAACTTTTCCTCCTCATCGCCAGGTACTTAAGGACATATCACTCTCTTTTTTTCTGGGAGCCAAAATTGGTATAATCGGTCTTAATGGATCAGGAAAATCCACTCTTATGAATATTATCGCCGGCAGCGAGAAAGAATACCAGGGCGAAATCACATTTCTTCCCGGCTACACTGTGGGTCACCTGACGCAGGATCCTCTTCTCAATGAAGACCGGACGGTCAGGGAGATCGCTGAAGAAGGAGTCAGGGAAACTATGGACATCATAAAAGAATATGAGAAAATAAATGCCAGCTTCGGTGAACCGGAGGTTTATGAGAATCCTGACAAGATGCAGCAGCTGATGGCCCGTCAGGCTGTGCTGCAGGAGAAGATAGAGTACCATGATGGATGGAACATTGAGCATAAGCTCGAGCGGGCTATGGATGCCCTCCGATGCCCCGAAAGCACGGCAAAGGTCAATGTACTTTCGGGCGGCGAACGCAGACGCGTAGCACTTTGCAGGCTTCTTCTCCAGCAGCCTGACGTGCTGCTGCTAGACGAACCGACAAACCATCTTGATGCCGAATCGGTACAGTGGCTGGAGACGACATTGAAGCAATATCATGGAACAGTCATTTGTATAACACACGACAGATATTTTCTCGATAATGTTGCAGGATGGATACTTGAACTTGACAGGGGCGAAGGGATTCCCTGGAAAGGCAACTACTCATCATGGCTTGAACAGAAAGCAAAACGTCTTGAAGTTGAGGAAAAGGGAAATGTCAAGAGAAGAAAGATCCTTGAACGGGAACTTGAATGGGTAAGAATGTCTCCCAGGGCCCGTCATGCAAAATCAAAAGCAAGACTTGGAGCATATGAGAACCTCCTCAATCAGGATGTTAAGCAAAAAGAAGAAAAGCTTGAAATATTTATTCCTAACGGCCCCAGACTTGGCGACAAGGTAATAAAGGCAACAGGAGTAGCCAAATCTTATGGTGACAAGCTTCTCTTCGAGGATCTAGAATTCAACCTGCCCCCAAACGGAATAATTGGTGTTATTGGCGCCAACGGCGCGGGTAAAACAACTCTCTTCAGGATGATCATGAAGCAGGAACCTGCGACAAAAGGCACTTTCGAGATTGGTGAAACTGTGTTGCTGGGATATGTAGACCAGGCTCATTCAGCCATCGATATGGCAAAGACAGTATTTGAAGTGATATCAGGCGGTCAGCAGGATATCATGGTGGGGAACCGCCTCGTAAATGCACGAGCCTATGTTGCAAGATTCAATTTCACAGGCGCCGACCAGGAGAAGAAATGCGGGATTCTATCGGGAGGCGAGCGTAACAGGCTTCATCTTGCACTTACCCTCAAATCCGGAGCAAATGTCCTGCTTCTTGATGAACCGACAAACGATATAGATGTCAACACGCTACGTGCACTGGAAGAGGGACTTGAAAACTTTGCAGGATGCGCTGTAATAATATCTCATGACAGGTGGTTCCTCGACAGGGTTACAACACATATGCTGGCATTTGAGAGTAATTCAAAAGTTGTCTGGTTTGAAGGGAACTATTCCGACTATGAAGAGAACTATAAAAAGAGGGTTACAGATACAACACCGGCCAGGATAAAGTATAAGAAACTGGTGTAACGGCTCAGAGGTGCAGCGGTGCAATGGCACAGGGGCATTTCATCTGATTCCCCTCCCCGGAGATCGGAACGAAGTGGAGATTCCGCATTAGCGGAAGCCTGCCCCGCGGCAGCGGGGGGCAAGGGGTGAGTTTATTTAGGATTGCTTCGTCCCCGCCAGCCGGCGGGTCCTCGCAATGACCGTGATATATAAATGAATTTGTATCTAATAATAGCAACATTAATTAAAAGTCAGTAATACCATGAAACTAAAAGCCACAAGAAAACTTGTAATCATTTCGCTTCTATTCGTATTGACCATAACAACCACATCTGCTCAGATTGGAACAAGATTCCCTTCAGAAAAGAAAGTGGTCACGGATCCGGTTACGGGGACACTGCTTACTTTTTTAACAAGCAAACCTGCAGGTGACTCGAAAATCTATCAGACACATAATCAATGGACAGCTGATGGGAACTGGGTGATATTCAGATCAAACAGGGTCAGGGGAGAAGCTATGGCCGTTAATGAAAAAACTGGCGACATTGTTCAGGTCAGCGAAGGCGGATTTACGGGTATGCTCAACGTGGCAAGGAAATCGATGAAGCTGTATTTTATGAGAGACACCACTACCCGGAGAAGATTCGGTCCCCCCATGGGGCAGGCACCTGTACAGGGCAATCAGCAACCCGGAGCACAGCCTGCACAAGCCGGGAATCAGGTAAGGCCTCCGGTTGGCGGACCAAATATGAACAGCTCTATCCAGGTAATAGAAGTTGATCTTGCGAAACTGTTTGCTGACAGTGAAGCCGGGAAATTAAAGCCCGCATCTGAATATCAGCGAATATGCGGATATACTCCTCCTGAGCTTGGTGCAGGCGGCGATATGGCCCTCGATGCTAACGAGGAAGTTGTATATTTCAGACTTGGAAAAGAGGCATCATTAAAGAATCTTCCGGAAGGGACTAAGATTGAGCCGAATTTTGGCGCAAGAAATATGGGAGCTGGTCCGGCAGGAATAGGGAAAATGGATCTCAGAACAGGTAAATGCGGAATAGTCGTTGCTGTCCCTTTCCAGGTTGGTCACATTCAAACAAATCCATGGATGCCCGGCGAGATTGTCTTCTGCTGGGAGACTGGAGGGAAGGCACCACAGAGAACATGGACGGTCATGGCTGATGGCAGCGGACTGCGTCCTCTTTATCCGGAATCGGATTATGAATGGATCACACACGAGGCTGTCATAACAAAAGATGAAGTGGCAATAGCAATAATGGGCCATAGAAAAATAGGTATTCCTAAACAACCTTCTGATCCGGCAAATCCCGGACAGGAAGTAGGCTGGGGTCCTTCGGGTACACGCGAACATCCGACAGGTCTCGGCATTGTAAACCTCAGGACCAGGGAGATGACGATCGCAGGACAAACGGCTTCAGGCAGCGGACTCTGGCATGTAAACGGCTCCGGTGACGGCCGCTGGGCGGTGGGTGATGATTTCTCACGCGGGATCTATCTTATCGACAGACATTCACGCGAGATGATCCTCCTGTCAACAGGACACAAAATGACAGCCTCCGATCACCCCCATCCCACATTTAATGCCGACGGAACAAAAATAGAGATACAGTCAGCAATGCTGTCGGAGGACAACAGATCTTTGAATATTTGTATAATTCCGGTCCCTGAAGAGTGGCTGAAAAGAAAATATTGAACATTATCTGATTTGGCCGGAAACGACCAGATAAATTTTCTTAACTTGCTTGTCATTACAGATATTTATTAAAAAATTATCGAAATGAAAAAGCCACTTTTTGCATTGACTCTTTTTATGATAGGTCTTGCAGCAACTGCACAGACATCATATCAGGATTCCGAATATAGCTTCGGAACATTCTCATTGTATAAAACTTATGAAAAGCCTGTCAGCCCGCTTTTAGTCTCAAATGATGAAAAGCAGATAAAGAAAGGCGATATGATTCTAAGTGGTAGTGCATCACTTTATGCCAGAGCAAATCATTATGAATCAGGGAGTACATCAAGCACAACCTCAGGCATTCATTTTGGCATTTATCCGAGTCTCCTGTTCTTTGTCAGTGACGGACTTGCCATTGGCACAAGCCTGACAGCAGGCTTTTCTACGAGCGATGGTAATTTCAGCTATGATCTTGGCCTTGGCCCTGAATTAAGGTATTATTTTAATTTTGGATTGTTCATTAAAGCCAGAGCTTCATATGAATTTGAACACTATGTTTCATCCACATACAATACTTTCTCAGTTGAACCGGCAATAGGCTATGCAATTTTTCTCAATCCGCATGTTGCTCTTGAACCATGCTTTTTCTATAACCTGAACTTTAGCAATTATGACTATACTTCATCCACCAGCAGTTATATTAACCATGTGGTGGGATTTGAAATAGGCTTAAGCATATTCCTTTAGAAAATTTATTTCGGATTGAACTCTCCTTCCCAGCGTGCAACAACTGCTGTGGCAAGGCAATTTCCAAGGACATTCACCGAGGTCCTGGCCATATCCATCAGCTCGTCTATGCCGAGGATTATATAGATAGGCCACGTGGGAAGCCCGAAGCTTGCTGCGGTGCCCAGAAGGATAACCATTGATGCCCTGGGCACTCCAGCCACGCCCTTGCTTGTCAGCATTAACGTAAATACAATAAGGAGCTGTTTTGAAAAAGGAAGATCAATGCCACTTATCTGTGCAACGAAAATAGTAGCCAGCGAAAGATATAATGTTGTGCCGTCAAGGTTGAAGCTGTAACCGGTTGGCATCACGAATGCCACAATTTTACGGGGGACCCCGAATTCCTCCATCCTCTCCATTGCAATGGGAAGTGCTGACTCAGAACTGGTTGTTGCAAATGCTATGGTTACCGGTTCTGCTACCTTGTTCAGGAATTTACGTACAGGTATCCTGAACAGCAAGGCGACCGGAAGAAGCACCGCCAGCAGGAAGATTATCAATGAAACATAAAGAGTTGCCAGAAGCTTGAAAAGATTAACAAGGATATCGAGTCCCATATGCCCTACACTGTAAGCTATTGCAGCAAATACTGCAAAAGGTGCAAAGTACATAATGATCTGGGTGAACTTGAACATGGTTTCGGCAAGAGCTTCAGAGAACCTTACCATGGGGGTCCGGTATTTCTCCTTGATCAGGGCGACAGCAATCCCGAAAATGATGCTGAAAACCACTATCTGCAAAACCTGTCCGTCATAAATAGCCTTCGCTATGTTTTCAGGGAAAATATTAAGGATCAGATCAGATCCGGTATGTGGCGTTACCTGTGCTATTTCAGATTGATTGACAACATCCGGTACCGTAACCCCCACTCCTGCCTTGCTGATGTTTATGGCAAACAATCCTATGAACAGGGCGATTGTGGAAACCACTTCAAAATAGACCAGCGATTTCCATCCCATTCGCCCTACCTGTTTCAGGTTTGAATGTCCGGCTATGCCGACAACCAGCGTGGCAAAGAGGAGAGGCGCGATAATCGTCTTGATCATCCGCAGGAATATTTTACTGACAATCTGCAGCTTAATGGCGACATCCGGCACATCATAACCGAATTCAGCTCCTACGATCATGCTTATCAGTATCCAAGTGGTAAGCGATTTTTTATAGAATGCATACGCAAAAACAGTTGAAATGAAAAACCACCTGAAGATCATCAGAACAGTTTTGCCAGCTGTTACCAGTTCAAAATAATTGAGTACTGTCAGAAGTGAAACAACAAACAACGAGGCAAATAAAGAAATGATAACAAACCCGGGCACTTTTACTTTCCCGTTTTCCGGATTCGTTGTATTCAGTTCAGGCATACAGAGTTTTTACTTGTACTGCAAACATAATGAAATGAAATGGAAACAGGAATTCCAACCCGACAGGAGCATAATAATATTTGACAAAAGCCTGTAATAGTGTAACTTTGATAAAGCACGTCATTTAATGCTTATGTCAGTAGTAAAATAAGTATATGAAAAAAACAATATTCATTCTGATGCTGTTCTTTTCGGCTGTTTCATGCAGCAAAAATGATTATCCCGACCTGGATTTTAAACAGGAAATGCGTGATTTTGTAATTGGGATAAGCGATTATTCCAGGCTCAATGATCCTGATTTTATAATAATCCCGCAAAACGGCATTGAGCTTATCACGATTAACGGAGCAGAAGACTGATCCCTGTCAGAGAGTTATTTAGCTGCTATTGACGGCCACGGACAGGAAGATTTGTTTTATGGATATAATGATGACGACCACGCAACTCCTGCAGATGAAAATACTTACTTAAGGACATTTTTGGATTTGTCAAAAAATGCAGGGAATACAATTCTGGTGACAGACTACTGTTCTACACAATCAAAAATGTCAGATTCATATACCCGGAACAATACTTCAGGATATGTTTCTTTTGCCGCAAACCACAGGGAATTAGACAATATCCCCGGATTTCCCAGTCCGGTTTACAGTGAAAACACCTCAGTAATCACGTCCCTTTCACAGGTGAAGAATTTCTTGTACCTGATCAATCCTGAAAATTTCAGTTCAAAGACAGATTTTATAAATGCTATAACATCAACAAATTACGACCTACTTATAATGGATCTGTTTTTTAATGAAACCACGGAATTCACAGCAGGAGAAGTCACACAATTGAAAGACAAGGCAAACGGAGGCAAGCGTCTGGTCATATCCTATTTGTCAATCGGTGAAGCTGAGAATTACAGGTATTACTGGCAGGCTGGCTGGAAATCGGGAAATCCTTTCTGGCTTGATGATGAAAATCGTGCCTGGAAGGGAAATTTTAAGGTGAGATACTGGGAACCGGAATGGAAGAAGATCATTTTCGGCAATGACGATTCCTATACAAAGAAAATTCTGAATAACGGCTTTGATGGCGTCTACCTTGATATTATTGACGCTTTTGAATATTTCGAATGATCTCCACAAACCCTGCCTCAAGATTCATTTTCTGATTCAGAAGGTTTATTGTGATTGTTTTTTTTGTCATATTTACACAAATTCACATAAACCAAATCCAGAGATTAATGAAACAAAGATCTATTTTAAAAGAGTGCACACTTGCGGGCATCGCTTGCCTTTTCATTTTAACTTCTTGTTCGCAGAAGCAAAACTGGCCGCAATTCAGGGGCCCGCATGGCAATATGCTCTCTTCTTCAAAAAGCCTTCCCGAAGTATGGGACACAGTTAAGAATGTTGCATGGACCTATAAGAATGATGGTACAGGATGGTCTTCTCCCATAGTCTGGGGCAATAAAGTATTCATTACATCCACGTTCCCTGAAAAAGTAGCCCCTGTTCCTGAACACGGTCCGATGCAGGGAAGCCAGGGTCCTCGTCCCGGGCAGGGGCAACCGAATGATGATAATCCTGAAGATAACGATACTACATTTAAGCAGGATATCTATAGATGGGAGGTCACCTGTGTTGATCTGAATACAGGGAAAGAGTTATGGAAAAAGGTTGCATTTAAGGGTAATCCTAAAGTGAAAAAGCAGCCAATGAATACTTACGCTTCTGAGACACCTGCTACTGATGGGAAAAGAGTATTTGCATATTTCGGTATGACCGGTCTTTTCTGCTATGAAATGGATGGCAATCTGTTATGGAAGAAAGATCTGGGTGCTTATAATACGCAGGGCGGCTGGGGAACAGGATCATCACCAATAATCAGCAACGGGATACTTTATATTCAGGTTGACAATGAGGTAAGTTCATTTTTAGTTGCGCTTGACGCGGCCACCGGAGAAGAGAAATGGAAAGCACAACGGGAAGAAAAAACCAATTACTCAACTCCTTATATCTGGAAGAATAAGATCAGAACAGAGCTTATTTCATGTGGTAAAACAGCCCGCTCATATAATCCTGAAACAGGAATATTATTATGGGAACTGAAGACCGGAGGAGAACAGGCCATTCCTTCTCCTGTAGGCGATGAAAATAATCTTTACCTGGGCAATGCAGGAGGGCAGGAGACGAAAGGCAATCTTTATGCGGTGAAAGCAGGAGCAGAAGGAGACATAACTCCTAAAACAGGAGATGCTGCAGGTACCGGTGTTTTGTGGATTTTTCCGGATCCGGGACTTGGAAGCTCTTCACCATTGCTTTATAATGGTCTTCTTTATATAATCAGCAGCCGTGGCGGCGAAATAAAATGTATAAAAGCAGATGACGGCGCCCTTGTTTCAATGAACAGGGTACCTGGCCTGGGAGCAGTATGGGCATCACCATGGGTGTACAATAACAAGATCTGGTTCTTCGACGAAAAAGGGATCACAAAATCATTCGTTGCCGGAAACGCCTTCAAAATCATTTCTGATAACAGACTTGATGGCAAGTTCTGGGCATCGGTGGCAATAACAGGCAATGCTTATATTTTCAAGTCAGCCGACGCATTGTATTGTATAAAAGAATAAGGCGCAACGGTGCAGGGGCGCAGCGGTATAAAGTCAAGAAAAATAATAACTATGAATAAACGAACATTTATTAAATCAGGATTGCTGGGTATCGGGGTTCTTCTGTTTTCGAAAAGAGCCTCTGCCCTCGAGTATTATCCCAGACCTTCTGACAAGAAGTGGGCTATCCTCTATGCTACATGGTGCGGCTCAGCCCGTGATGCAGGAGTCTGGATCTCTGAAGGGATGGATGGAATCGCAAATGTATTTGATGTCAGAGAGAATCCCGATCTGTCTCAGTATGACCATATTATTGTAGGCGGCGCGATCCGTTCCGGTGTCACCTCACAGCTTCTGCAGGATTACCTGACAAAGAACAAAGATCTTCTTAAGAATAAGATAAGGGGATATTTTGCTGTCTGCGGCAACATGATGCAGCCTGTGACACCTGAAACAACTGCAAATTTAATTGTCAATCACCTGGCAAATATCTGCGGGGTGACTGAGGTGCCTTCTAAAGTGTTTCTTGGCAGGATAACATTCGGACTTATGGAGCCTGATGTCCGCAAGCAGATGGAATCATTCAAAATGAAGGAATACGACAACCTGAAGAGACCGGAGTGTATGGCATTCGGGGAAGAGATTCTAAGTACAGTTCAGGTGCAGAAATAATTTGAATGAATAACAAGCTGCTTTATAAGATCCTAATTAAAGGTCAGGTTCAGGGAGTAGGCTTCAGGTGGAGAGCAGCGACTGAAGCCAGGAGTCGGGGTATTACGGGTTATGTGGAAAACCGCTCCGACAGATCCGTTTACATAGAAGCTGAAGGATACAGAAAGCAGCTCGATGCATTTATTGAATGGTGCAAAGAAGGCCCGGGAATCGGGTATGTAGAATCTGTAACCGTCGATTCTTGCCCACCTGTGAATTATTCAGAATTTCAGATCAGGCATTAATATCATTCATCTTTTACCATCCTGCTTATTATTCATTCACCTGTGCTGTCTGATTAATTATGAGGTTGTTGACAAGGGTTTTTAGGTCATCTATTTGCGCCTGTTGTTCCTGGATAGCTCTGATCAGCACCGGGATTAACTTATCATAATCTAATCCCCAAAATTCTTTAGAGTCATCTTCAGGAACCTGCACTGCCTCAGGAATAATTTTATATACATCCTGGGCAACAAGTCCAATCGATAATGGAGCATGATCATCTGACCAGGAAGTCTGATCAGCTGTACTATGATGTATGTACTGTTTTGGATTTAATTCCATCACTTCAGTAAGACCATAAACAAGCGGGACCTGGTTTTCTTTAAGACGGCTATCTGAATATGTTGTCCAGGCATAAGCTCTTCCTGATCCGACTCCGATTGTACTACTATTAGGAAGTTGCAGTGCATAGGTCGGATTTGTAACGGATTGTAAACCAATACAACCATTTTTTAAAATGGTCATTGCATTTGATTTTGTATAATAATCTCTCCCGTTTCCGATAACAAATATCCTGTCATTGCCATTCCAGCCATCCGGCGCAATAGGAGTATAAACCGTATTCCATACACCAATGGCAGTTTCAAAAATTGAAGGAGCTGTTGTATTACTTCCAATGGCTGTTGAATTATATGCGCTGGCAGTTGTGGAATCTCCAATTGCTGTTGAACTCCATCCGGAAGCATGACTCCAGATTCCAATAGCGGTGGAATAAGTACCGGTTGCTCTTGCACCAAAACCTAATGCTGTTGAATATATCCCTGTTGCCTGGGTATATCTGCCAATGGAAAAGGCGCCGGTCCCCGATGCTATTGAATTAGCGCCTAATGCAAAAGCAGTAATATTAGTTGCTCTTGATCCTTGTCCTATTGCAAAAGAATAACTCCCGGAAGAGGTTGTCATCTGGCCGGTCAGATTTCCAAGAGTGTCCCTTCCAGCAGAACCTATGGCATAGCTGCCGGCACCGCTGGCAGTTGCACCAGCACCAAAAGCGTAAGAATCCAATCCGTCAGCCAGCGGTGAATCTCCAAAAGCAAAAGAATTCATCTTTGTTGCAGAAGCATTTTTCCCAATAGCGGTTGAACTATTTCCATCTGCAATTGCTTTATAACCCATAGCCTGGGAGTACATCCCTTTTGCTCTGGACTCATATCCTGTTGCAAAAGAATTTTCTCCGACATTGGTTGAACTGGCAATCAAGACTCTTCCTGTCAGAAAAGCATTTTTTAAAGGATACCAAAGAATTCTGTTTTGAGAAGGATTAATAATGCCGCTGGCATCTGTATTCACATTCATGTAATTGATATTCGTTCCTTTTGTCATGTCATATCCACCAACGGCGAATCCTCCCTTAAGTTTCTTTGTTGCAGGATCAGAATCAATATATATCCTTACACTGTCGGAATTTACATCAAGATAATCCTGAATTATTCCTTTTGTGATATCATAGCCTCCAACTGCAAAACCTCCTTTTAGCTTTTTTGTAAGAGGATTCGTGTCGAGATATATCCTGACACTGTCTTTTCCTACGAAGAGATACTTTGTACTTTCTGCTTTATCGGTTCCAAAACCGCCCACAGCAAACCCACCCTTAACTGCCTTAGCCCCATTACTCACATAAACTCTTACACCCTCATTGTATACCGCAAACACTGTCTGACCGTCTTTGTTCTTAACCTCAAACAGGGCTTCTTCCAGTCCGGATGTAGTTCCCTTTACAGCCAGCTTGTCAACGGATCCGGCAAGATCGCCGGCAGTCATGGAATATGGAACCGACATCAGTTGGGATGTTCCCATGTCTTTCCAGGAACCTGAATAATAGATCTCCGTTCTCAGGTATTTGGGTGTTACACTCCAGTCAATAAGATTAAATGTTGCCACCGTGCTCTCTGTCTGCCTTGTACCTGTCCCGACAACCAGGGTAAAGAGCCCGAAGCTGTTTGTCGTTATTGTAGAATGCAGCTCCTTCCAGAATATTGTTCCTCCAGTCGATAAAGACTGTACATACATCATTGCCTGCAGAGGAGTGTTTGGCAGTATGTTGCCTGATCCATCGCGTGCGATGGCCTGGTAAATAAAGCCCTGAGGCACCTGGGCGGTGCCAAGATAAAAGAAACAAGAAACAAGAAACAAGAGGGAGAGTTTTGTTTTCATATAAGTAAGGCTTAGAGGCGCAAAGGCGCAGAGGTGCAAAGGCCTCCGGGCGCAATGGCCGGTTAAAACTATAAAAACAGGGTAATTTAGGACAAAATGGAAGACAAATCAAGTTTTTTTGAGCAACAGCTGGAAATGTACAAGGCGACAGGATTTCCTGAAATAATTTCTTCGGATTATCAAAATTGCTTCGTCCACCGCGCTGCGGTTTCCTCGCAATGACAATTTCCTGATAAGCATTCTGTTAATGTTGATGCCTAATCCGTCTGACTTATGCAGTCATTGCGAGGAGTAGCGCCAAAGCGTGACGACGAAGCAATCTTTTCAACAAACCTGTATTTATTTAGTATCTCCTTTTGCGAGCATAATCTTTAACTGTTCCATCTCCTCTCTGATTGATTGCACTTCAGATCTAAGTTGCTTGTTTTCCTGTTGCTGGGAATCAATTTGCTGTTGTTGCTCTTTTATAGCTTCGACAAGAACAGCACTCAATTTATCGTAAGCTACAGCTTTGTAACCATTATTATCTGTATTCACTAAGAGAGGGAATACTTTTTCGACATCCTGCGCAATAAATCCTACTTGGTCGCGTGATTCAAAACCCAATTCAGGAAACTCATCAATTCTAAGGTTATAATTTACCGCTTGTAATTTTAGTACGCCAGATAAGGTATTATTAAGAGCAGAAATGTTCTTTTTCCATCTGATATCGGAGCCGGTCCATGCTCCAGATGAACACCAGGTTGTTCCATTGATGGTTAGTTTATACCCTGGTGAAGTGGTTCCAATACCGACATTACCATCTCTGGTTATTCTCATACGCTCAGTAGCTGACGATGACCCAGTAATAAATCTAATACCATTATCAGCGGCTGTTCCGCCTGTTCCTTGTAAATAAGGTCCGACGGAACTCATCCCTATGGAAGTCCGCCACGTTCCACTTTCATATAGTACAAGTTTATCACCAGCGACGTCACTCGTCCCTGCATTGCCTGGTTCAGTATAATTATTATCACCTGTAATGGGTCCTCTGACATCAAGTGCACTTTGAGGTATAGCTGTACCAATTCCAACATATCCGTTTTTTAAGACAGTCATGGCATTTCTGGGTGCCATGCCCCATCCATTGCCAATAACAAACAGCGGATCCGTCCAAACCCAATGAAGTGAATCTCCAGAAACTATATTGTTTGTTCCAATGACCAATGATCCATAAGATTTAGCTGTAGTTAATCCTCCCATTGCGACAGTTCCAATTCCGGTTGCTTTGTTGAGAATGCCAAATGTTGCAGATACTGGACCACTTGCAATGGAATAAGAACCGGTTGCGAAAGAAGTGTGGCCGCTTGCAGTAGTTCTGTCTCCAAATGATGTAGAAGCAAAGTTTGTTGATTTAGTAAGTACCCCTAAAGCTGTTGCAAACCATCCTCTTGCCGCAGTTTGGTAACCAAATGCCATTGAGAAATCACCCTGTGCAGTATCTGCAATTCCAATACTAAAAGATCCATTCCCAATAGCAATTGATCCTGCTCCTATTGCAAAGGAGTAATCTCCTAATGCTTTGGCAACACCCGTAGGATCACCCAGTGAGTCAATTCCAGCACTCCCAAAAGCAAAACTTCGATACCCATTAGCAACTGCTTCCCTGCCAATGGCATAACTTTCAGAATTATTTGTAATTGCACCCTCCCCGAATGCAAAAGAACTATTATTGTTTGCTACTGCATTTTTTCCGATAGCAGTAGAATAATTACCGTTGGCAATTGCTTTAAAACCTAAGGCCTGCGACCAGTTGCCTTTAGCTTTTGACTCATATCCACTTGCAAAAGAATTTACACCAACATTTGCTGAATCTGAAATAAGAACTTTCCCGGTAAGAAAGGCATTTTTCAAAGGATACCACAAGATTCTGTTTTGAGAAGGATTTATAATTCCTCTGGCATCTGTATTCACATTCAGGTAATCTCTCTTTATGCCTTTTGTCAGATCATAACCGCCTACGGCAAATCCGCCTTTTAATTTTTTAGTAGCCGGATTAGCATCTATATATATCCTCACACTATCGGAATTAACATCAAGATAATCCTGTACTTCTCCTTTTGTCAGATCATACCCACCAACTGCAAAACCTCCTTTGAGTTTCTTGGTAGCGGGATTTGTATCAAGGTATATTCGCACGCTGTCTTTTGAAACAACCAGGTATTTCTGCGATTCTGCTTTATCTGTTCCAAAGCCTCCAACTGCAAATCCGCCTTTGACTCCTTTTGCCCCATCAGATACATATACCCGTACCCCTTCATTGTATACTGCAAATACTGTTTGTCCGTTTTTATTCTTTATTTCAAAAAGAGGAGAATTATCATCCCAGACTACAGGGGGTTGGACTGTAAATATACTTGAAGGATTAACTGTTCCGATTCCTACATTCCCATTATATTTAATAGTCATTCTTTCTATAGGATCAACATTCCCCGTATAAAACGATATATCACAATTCTGAGGGAAAGATCTTGAAATTAAGGCTAAAGTTCCGGCACTGTGTCCCAGTCCTGAATGCATCCATCCAACATATGCACCCTCATCATTTTTTGGCAAGCCGTTTGGTGTACCGTCACCTATAACTCCCAATCCCAACCTGTTTACAGAATTATAATTAATTATCCCGCCAGCATTTATGCCTCCCTGGACATCCAGAAAATTTGCAGGGAAAGCATTTCCAATCCCCACTTTATATCCATAATCACGGTAAATATTTAATCCGGATGTAATCCATTGATCTGACTCCCTGGCTCTCAGAGCGAATGGCACCGACCATAGTCTTGACACGCCCATTGTATTCCAGATGCTGCTGTAATATATTTCAGTCTTAATGAATTTTGGTGTAACACTCCAGTTGAGGTCATTAAATGTGGCTACGGTGCTGGCACTCTGTCTGGCTCCTTTCCCAAGGACAAGTGTAAAAAGTCCAAAGCTGTTAGTTATCACTGATGAATGAAGCTCCTGCCAGATAATACCTGTGCCCAATGAGTCGGACTGGATAGTTATCCTGACCGGCATTGATGCATTAGTTATCGGGTTGCCGCCTGCATCGCGTGCCACAGCCTGGTAGTTGAAACCCTGAGGGATTTGAGAAGACAAAAGATAAAAGTAAAAAGACAAAAGAAACGTAAGGAAGAGTTTTGTTTTCATAGAAGCAGGTATTAGAACTTTGAAAACCAGATAAGTGTATGAAAGTTAGGATTAAAAGTGACACAAGTCAAATAAACTCTGGTCAGAAATTCCTGATCAATTTCCCCATGTTGTTTTGAAAAATTATGATTTCTCAGGATTCAGGAACAGGCTTATATCCAACGTAAATGAGATATTGTTGCCTTCTGTTTAAAAAATATATATTTAGTCTGACATTTATAATATAGAACAACCTGAAAGCAACATTCTGTAAAAACAATTCCTTTTTTATTTTTGGCATCCAGTTACGGTACATGCTCCAGCCTTTTTTCACCTGTTGAGTTATGTCCTCCCTGTAATTAATTACAAGTTCAGATTTTAAAAACTCTTCCTCGTATCGTTTTCTGTTCCAGAAATGATGCCCCATTGGCTTCCCCCATATTTTCATAAGTCCTTCTCTTTTCTTACGGGTAGATACAATATCGGCAATAAGGAATTGCCCCCCGGGTTTCAGGACGCGGTAGACCTCTTTAAGAAATGCCGATTTATCAGGATAATGAAAAGCACTCTCAATGTTAAGAAGGACATCTGCAGAATTTGACGGGATCTGTGTGAGGTTTTGAGCATCATCTACGAGGAAATGTACGTTATCAATATCAGCACGGTCTTTTTCACTGTTTGCAATGTCGATGTTTGCTTTGTTGATATCAATTCCGGTTATCCTTGCGGGACCATAGTTAGCATTTATGTACAACGCCTGAACGCCATTTCCGCATCCTATTTCCAGAATTTCTTTATTTTTTATTGGCTTTAGTAATGAAATGCAATAATCTGTAAGGTTATTCTGCGCCTGGACGAAACTATCAGACTCATTTATATAAAATGGATAATGAAGCATAGTGTACTCATTATTCAATCTTTTAAGAGCCATATTCATCGACTCATAATATTGGTTATTAGTAAACCCGGTTCCGGAAAGCTTAAGAAATTTTCGCAGCATATTCATACGATGATGGGTCTATTATGTTAATAGTTATGAAAAACAATAACGCATGTTACAAATCTATTCTAAAAATCCATTCTTAAAGGGCTACTAGTTTTATTCACTTTCTTTAATTATGCACATTGGTTATAGAAAAGCCCCCGGAACTGATTTCCGAGGGCAAAGGCCAAACATCCTGACCGCTTTTAGCCAGTTTGATTTCATTTAACATAAATAATTTAACACTAAGCACTTAATTTCGGCTATGGATAGTCAGTTTGATCCGGCGAAAGGTAGTCAGTGCCTTTGGCTATTACAACAGATTTTCGACTTTACCGACACATTGAGATATCAATCTCTTACGCACCGAATAGAGACTCCTTCACTTTTATATGTGATGGCCGGGGAAGCATTGCTGTTGTCGTAGCTGAGTTGTTTATACCAGGCAAGCACTGTCCCGTACGAAGTAGTGCTCCACCAGTATCCATCGTAACCAGAGTTAATGAAAGATGTTCCATTACGGTTTCGATAACCACCTGGAAGAGCTGTGAATCCACTTTCATTAGTCGCTCCTGTATTGGGACTTCCCCAATGAACTGTACCTGTTTCTTTTAACTTACCCCCGGCAATACTTACTCCATCCAGGTAATTAATTAAAGTTGTCCATTCACCATCAGTTGGTACATGCCAACCTGTAGGACATATTTTCTTATGCCCGTTGCTTTCATCATCAATAGTGTACCAGTTAAATAAAGCCCCATAAGTACCCTTATAGCCAGCCTCGTCGTTATTATACCAGCAGTAACCTGGGGTATTCAAGCCTGCCCAGGTTGTATTATCAGCAACTAAAGGAATTGAGGTATTATCGTTAAATTTTGTTGCTTTAAGATTTTCCTTTGTCCAAACCTGGGTGCCAATGGTTACTGTATTATAAATATTACCTTCTACATCACTAACTGTAAGAGGGGCCGTAATAAAGGTTAATTCATTCCCGTAAGCCGTTCCGGTACTATTTATTGAATAAGCTCTTACATAATAAGTTGTATTTGGATTTAACCCGGTCATATAACCTGTAAACGAGCCTGTACCGCTGCCATTTAATGTATGACTATTTGCAGTTGATGGATGTATGTTTGTGCTCCAGCATATTCCATAGGCAGTGACGGCCGAACCGCCATCAGAAGTTATATTACCACCACTCGTTGCCGAAATTGTTGTAATTGCCGAAATTGCATTGGTAGTAATGGCGGGTAATACCTGTCCATCGCCCTGGAGACAGCGGACACTAAATCCATTCGTTTTGGAAAGGCCGGTATTATAACCAAAATAATAACTATCATATTCAAGAAAATGATAGTACGCCGCTCCAGCACTAACCTCTGTGGCAGACCACCAGTTACCTTGCAGACCAAGATCATTGAAACCAAGCCCATAAGAGGTAAGTGTTCCGCCCGGAAGACCTGTAAAACCACTGGAGTTTGTAGCGCCAGTATTCGGCGCAACCCAATGGGTTGTGCCGGTTTCCTTCATTTGACCACCAGCAGATCCACTAAAATAGTTTCCCAATGCATTATATTCTGCGGTTGTGGGTACATGCCAACCTGCCGGACATAAATATCGGCCATCTATCGTAGTAAAATAGTTATACAATGCTCCATAGACATTCTTATAAGTAGTTTCATCGTTATTGTACCATACAAAAGCGCCGTCTATCAGATTATTCCAGGTTGTTCCATTTGTAACATTAGGTATAGGATTACCATTTCTATAATGTATAACCTTCAGGTTCTCCTGCATAAATTGCTGTGTTCCAATTTGTACAGTATTATATGTGTTTCCGTCATAATCTGTAATTTGCATGGTGGTGGTGAATGAATTTTGCGAGCCATACACTGTCCCGACACTATTGGTAGCAAACGCCCTGATATAGTAAGATGTATTGGAAGATAATCCTGATAAGTAGCTTAAAAATGTTCCTGTTCCAGTACCATCGTTAGTATGGTTATCTGAAATGGTTGGATTCTGGATTGTACTCCAGCACACACCGCGGTCTGTAACTGAGGCTCCATTATCGCTAGTAATGTTCCCTCCGCTGACGGCTGTAAGTGAAGCATAAGAATATAGTGGTGTTGTTGTCAGAACGGGAAGACCCAGACTTGAATTGAAGCTAAGCTGGTTCCCATATGCTGTTCCAATACTATTTGTGGCATATGCCCTAACATTATAAATGGTATTGGGTGTTAATCCGGTTATACTGCTTGCATATATCCCTGCACCTGTCCCATCGGACGTTTTACTATTCGCTGTAGTCGGATTTGTGGATGTGTTCCAGCAAACGCCACGTGCAGTAACTGATGCTCCACCATCACTGGTAATATTTCCACCGCTGACTGCGGTTGTAGAAGTGATCGATGTAATTTCTGCTGTTGAAAGTACAGGGACCGTTTTACTTGTAGTGAATGATAATTCATTTCCATATGCCGTACCCATACTGTTTGTAGCGTAAGCCCGCGTATAATAGGTAGTCCCAGGATTAAGTCCGGTAAGGTTACTGGTAAAACTTCCAATATCATTACCGTCAGTTGTAATATTGTTGGATACTGTCGGATTTGCAGATGTATTCCAGCATACACCACGAGCGGTTACGGATGAACCTCCATCAGATGTTATATTTCCACCACTTATAGCAGAATTAGATGTAATGGAAGTAATTGAGCTGGTAGTTAGTGTTGGAATCACGGCCTGTGTCGTAAAGCTGAGCTCATCTCCATAGGCTGTACCTGTACTGTTTGTTGCATAGGCCCTTACATAATAAAGTGTTCCGGGAGTAAGTCCGGTAATATTGCTGGTAAAATTTCCTGAACCTGATCCATTGATTGTTTTACTGTTGGCTGTCGTCGGATTTGTAGAAATACTCCAGCATACACCCCTTGCTGAGATAATATCCCCTCCTGCAGAAGTGACATTTCCACCTGAGGTTGCCGTTGTCGACGTAATAGCTGAGATGGCTGATGTAGTAACGGCAGGCATTACCTGACCTTCGCCCTGGAGACAACGGATAGAGATTCCACATGCGAGAAAGGTGCTGTTTCTTTCAAAGTTGCTCTTATCATAGTTTACCTGCTGGAAATACCGGGCAGATACATCTGAATAGGAAGTAGTCCACCAGCTGGCATTATATCCAATTGATTTGAAGATACCATCGACGAAACGATAGCCTCCCGGAATAGCTGTGAAGCCTGTTTCATTTGTGGCTCCGGTATTGGGACTGGTCCAGTGTGTTAAGCCGGATTCTTTCAACTTACCTCCTGCCACACTTTCTCCTCCCAGATAAGAGGCTAGAGTTGCAAATTCTACATAAGTTGGTACATGCCATCCTGCCGGGCATAAATAATGTGCATTGATTACTGTGTACCAATTATATAGTCTTCCGTAAGTATCAGAATTGGAGGTAGTATTGCCATAATCACAATATGCTCCTGTGGATAAGCTGCCCCATGTTGCATCGATCGTTATATTCGGGATGCTCGTCCCATCACGGTATTTTGTTGTCTTGAGATTTTCAGCCAACCAAACCTGAGTGCCAATAGTTACAATATTATATACATTTCCATCAGCATCTGCGACAGTTATTGCAGGTGCCCCTCCTGTTGTAAAAATCATATCATTACCATAAACCGAACCACCTGCGCTTGTTGCTTTCACCCTGAAATGATAGGTTGTACTTGCTGTTAACCCTGAAATATTTGCACTTACAGCTGTGGCAATATTCCCTGTAACAGAACTTGGTATAGCTGCAATTGATGAACCATAAGAAGTTGAGGTCCCATATTGAAATGAAACTGCGGTTGATGAGTTGTTGGCATTTACAATTCCGTTTAATATGGCGTTTTCTGAATCCATAACTGTTGCAGCATTTGTTGTGACATCGGGCGCCAGGAGTGTGGTAAATGAAACGTCATCGCCATAAGCTGTTCCAACACCAGTGGTTACATATGCCCTTACATGAAAGGTAGTTCCGGCAGTTAAACCAGTAATGCTGCTCGTAAATGACCCTGTTCCTGTTCCGTTATTTGTTTTAAGATCTGCAATGGAAGGATTAGTTGATGTACTCCAGCAAACACCCCTGGCTGAAATAATATCCCCTCCTGCGGAAGTGACATTTCCACCTGAGGTTGCCGTTGTTGACGTAATAGCTGAGATGGCTGATGTAGAAACGGCAGGCATTACCTGACCTTCGCCCTGGAGACAACGGATAGAGAATCCACATGCGAGCCAGGTGCTGTTTCTTTCAAAGTTGCTCTTATTATAGTTTACCTGCTGGTAATACCGGGCGGATACATCTGAATAGGAAGTAGTCCACCAGCTGGCATTATATCCAATTGAGTTGAAGGTACCATCGACGAAACGATAGCCTCCCGGAAGGGCTGTGAAGCCTGTTTCATTTGTGGCTCCGGTATTGGGACTGGTCCAGTGTGTCAAGCCGGATTCCTTCAACTTACCTCCTGCCACACTTTCTCCTCCCAGATAAGAGGCTAGAGTTGCATATTCTACATAAGTTGGTACATGCCATCCTGCCGGGCATAAATAATGTGCGTTGATTACTGTGTACCAATTATATAGTCTTCCGTAAGTATCAGAATTGGAGGTAGTATTGCTATAATCACAATATGCTCCTGTGGATAAGCTGCTCCATGTTGCATCGATCGTTATATTCGGGATGCTCGTCCCATCACGGTATTTTGTTGTTTTAAGGTTCTCAGCCATCCAAACCTGAGTGCCAATAGTTACAGTGTTATAGACATTCCCATCAGCATCAGTTACTGTAAGTAGTTCTGTTGTAAAAGTTTGATCATTCCCATTAACAGATCCTCCCGCACTAGTAGCAATCACTCTGAAATGATAAGTGGTGCTTGCTGATAATCCTGAAATATTTGCGGTTACGCTTGTTGCAATACTCTCGGTAACCGGACTTGGAATTGCTGTAACGGTTGTACCATAAGAAGTTGTGAGACCATATTCAAATGAAACTGTTGTTGATGAATTATTGGCATTTACAGTTCCATTTAATGTAGCAGTTGTTGAACTCACTCCTGTTGCTGCTGAGGTGGTTGCTGTAGGAAGTTGAAGGGTTGTAAACGAAATATCATTCCCATAAGATGTTCCTACACTGTTGGTAGCATAAGCTCTTACGTGATAAGTGGTCCTTTCAGATAAGCTGGCAATGCTGCTGGTAAATGAACCTGTGGTTGCCCCATTATCGGTTTTGGAATCCGCAACTGTTGGATTGGCTGCGGTACTCCAGCAGACACCTCTTGCAGTTATTGCGTCTCCTCCGGCCGAAGTTACATTACCGCCTGAGGAAGCTGAAGTCGATGTAATAGAAGAGACAGTTGTTGTTGCAACAGCAGGCATAACCTTGCCTTCACCCTGGAGGCAGCGTATAGATAAGCCATTCTGCTTGTACGGGTAGTCCTTGATTACATTACTCCCTATGTTACGAATGTATCTGTCCCAGTATTGGGTTTCACTGAACTTAGTAGAACTTGACCAGAAACCATATGTTCCAATTTCATTGAACGCCCCTAAGTTATCACGATAGCCTCCCGGAAGGGCAGTAAAGCCGCTTTCGTTGGTTGCATCATCGTTGGGACTTACCCAATGTACCGTACCGGTTTCTTTCAATTTACTTCCAGCTGCACTTTCTCCTCCCAGATAAGCAATTAGAGCTATCCATTCTGCATCAGTTGGTACATGCCATCCTGTTGGGCATAGATTTCGGTTATCAACAGTTGTATAATAGTTGTACAATGCACCATAAGTGGCTTTATAAGTGACTGGATCATTGCCATACCAACAATATGCTCCGGATGATTCGGTACTCCAAGCAGTGTTATCTGTTACATTGGAGATAGTACTGCCATCACGGTATTTTGTTGTCTTGAGATTTTCAGCCAACCAAACCTGAGTGCCAATAGTTACGGAGTTATAGACATTCCCATCAGCATCAGTTACATTAGATGAGGCCGTTGTGGTAAAAGTCAGATCATTTCCATATGCTGTTCCTGCACTGTTTGTTGCATAAGCACGGACATAATATTTAGTTACCGGAGCAAGGCCAGATATGCTGCTTGAATAACTGCCTGTCCCAGTTCCATCAATAGTTTTGTTATTGCTTGTTGTAGGATTAGAAGAAGTGTTCCAGCACACACCACGTGCAGTTACTGTTTCGCTTCCGTCAGTTGTTACATTTCCACCGCTTGTTGCTGAAGATATTGTTATTGAAGTTGCTTCTGTGGTAGTTACAGTCGGTAAAACCGGGGCAGGAGGGAAAGCCCGAACAGCACGTACATAGTGTGTGGTGCTCTTATCTTCGACATACTGAGAGCCGTTGGTAAAATACTGGTTCCAGGCAATGTTACTACTACCCTCGCTGGAGCTCCAATAGTAGTCACCGTTTAAACCACCAATTGAGGCCCGGTTCAAGTAAAGTTTTTTCAACTCCTCTTTACTTGGCAAATACCAGTCACTATAGCTTCCCAATACTAAATCATAACACAATTTAGCCGCGTAGGAACCTGCTCCCTGACTGGCAACAATGGTGTTTGTATTTGCATTTCCTGTACCCAATTCAGTTGCTGACGCTCCAGTAGTTGTGAAACTTCCATTAGACCATTGTGCAGATGTACTTTGGTCGCCTGGTGCGGCTATCAAACCGCAAGTTTGTCCTGCCATGTACCCAGGGTCGCCTGGTTGCAAAAAATAAGCTACTATTCCACCCTGATAGCTATCTCCTATTGCAAGAGAAGTTGTAAAACTTAATTGGTTACCATATGCAGTACCAACACTATTAGTTGCATATGCTCTAACATAATAAGTGTTTCCAACTGTTAACCCGGTTATTAAACTTGTATATGTTCCCGCTGAGGTGCCGTCGGTGGAGTGGCTGCCTGATACCACAGGATTAGCTGATGTACTCCAGCAAACACCTCGTGAAGTTACCGAAGCACCTCCGTCACTACTTATATTCCCTCCGCTACTGGCGGTTGTTGTTGTTATTGAGGTAATTGCTGTTGTCGATAGTGTTGGCACCACTGGTGATACAGAATTTGTTTTAAAACTGACTTCATTTCCATAAGCTGTTCCTGCATTGTTTGTTGCATAAGCACGGACATAATAAGTAGTATTTGCTGTAAGACCTATAAGGTTACAGAAAAAGCTACCTGGACCGGTACCGTTTGTACTGTGGTTTCCGGCAGCAACAGGATTTGAACTTGTGCTCCAGCAAACGCCCCTCTCAGTAACCAATGCTCCTCCGTCAGAGGTTACGATTCCACCTCCTGTTGCTGTTGTCGTTGTTACATCAGTAACTGTGGCAGTGGTTACAGTCGGGATTGATACCTCTGCGAATGTGGTAAAAGTAATATCATCACCTTCGGTTGTACCGCCCGCATTTACAGCTTTCACTCTAAAATGATAAGTTGCCCCGGGAGTCAATGTAGAAATAATGGCACTTACGGCAGTTTGACCTGATCCGGTCACCGGGCTTTGAGCTGCTGTAACAGTTGAACCATATGCAGTTGTAAGCCCATAATCAAATGTTACAACTGAGGAATAATTATTGGCATTAACCGAGCCGTTGAGGGTTGCAGATGTTGTCGTTATTGAAGTTGCAGCATTGGTAGTGGTTGAAGCTGCCATTGTAGTATTGAATGATAGTTCATTCCCATATCCTGTTCCAAATTGATTTGTGGCATATGCCCTTACGTAATATTTCGTACCAGGTACAAGTCCCGAAATATTACTTGTGAATGAGCCTTGACCTGTTCCATCAGTTGTTTTAGTTGAAAGCTCAGCTGCAGGTGCAGTAGATGTGCTCCAGCAAACACCTTTTGCTGTAACGCTTACTCCTCCCTCATTTGTTACATTCCCGCCTGATGCAGCACTTGTAGTTGCAACAGAAGTTATTGAAGAAGTTGTAACCGTTGGTATATTGTAAGTAGTAAAAGTAATATCAGAATTATTATAAGAGGTCCCTTTTGCATTAATTGCATAAGCTCTTACATAATATTGTGTTGCAGGTGAGAGACCATGGATCAGTCCGGTAAAAGAACCAGGCCCTGAACCGTTTACCGTTGTATCAATACAATTAGTTATATTGGGATTTAAGGTTGTGCCCCAGCATATTCCTTTTTTAGTGACTGCTTCACCACCATCGGATATTACTTCACCACTCAATGATGCAGATGTCATTGTCAATGACGAAATAACATTTGCTGTTACGACCGGGGCTTGAGTGTCTTTTGTCTTAAAAGTCAATGTTTTGCCGTAAACAGGCTGAGAATTTACAAAAGCAACTGCCCTGAAATAATAGGTTGCATTATTCTTAAGACCGATATATTGATACTGAAAGGATCCTATCACAGAAACCGATCCAAGTGGTTCATAAAATGAGTTTGACAGTAAGGGAGTAGAATTTTCCGAGACATAAATTCCATGATCGTCGATAGGCTCAATACCAAGATCGGATATTTCGCCTTTCAGGATTGCAGTTGTATATGAAATATCTTCATTGGCAGCTTCAATGGTAGATATCTTCAGGATCCTTTCTGGTTTTTCGCAGGTGGTCAATACCAGCAGCATTAAAATCATAAAACAACTACAGCCCTTTCTGCTTGCTATTTTATACTCTGGCATAATAAATCTCTTCATAAAACACTTTGTGAAATGTTCATTATAAATACAAGTGTCTAGTTCTCCCTGAGAAAGAATACAAAATCTCCGTTATTGTCACCCACACCTTGTATTGTATTCCATCGAGGTGAGGTAAGACTGTTATTCTGTACCGATTTTAAAATCCTGAAATAGACTTCCTGTGATGAAATTTGTGGAATAGTATTATTTTTAAGGAAATCAAGAAAATATTCTGAAAATTTACTGTCGTCACTGACCTCTGTTGTTCCTCCGCTGGTCATAGCTTTCCTGCTTTTAGCTTTATAAAGATCCTGGATAGCCATCGGAGCCTCATTAACGCCCCTGGTCTCAAAGATTGATCCTGCAAAACAGGCATCTGCAACCAACAGGACATGTCTTGATTTGAAAGATTTAATATAGTTCGTTATGTCACTGTTTGCAAGCCAGTTTACTCTGCTGTTAGGATTAGCATCTGATAAAAGCCAGTATCCCATATCGGAATATTCGTCCAGCTTACCATGTCCGGCATAATAGATCAGGAGATTATCATCGGGAGTAAGAGTTTTTAATAACTCATCAAGAGAAAGTATTACATTTTCACGTTTTGAATCAAAAAGTGTCATCACATTTTCACGTTCAAATGTATATCTGGCAACCAGGATTTCCTTAAGAGCCTTTGCATCATTAATCGGTCTTTTCAGAGAACTGATTGCCGGATTGGAATAGTTTGCATTCGCAATAATAAGAGCATAATTTTTACCTGCATTAACTGCCTGCAGGGAAATATTCCTTACAGGTGGTACATATAAGATATTAAAAATCTGCTCTTTTACCAGTTTATCATTTTCTCTGATTATCAGATTAACATCGTTTATCCCATTCTTAAGATCAAGATCTTTTAAAACAATATCTCCGGCAGCAGAATAAACGCCTTCAACATTATTTATGTAGATCTTTGTACCGTTCGTCTTATTAAGAACTCTCAGGGCTAATGTAATTGATTGCCTGTCGAGTTGGTATGTCGTACCTTCTTTCAAATCTACAGGACTTATAATTTCGATGTCAGGAGGCAGACTTTTCACAACCGCCTGAGTGTTGATATGTATTTTTGACTTTCCGCTGTTGATTACCTGCTGAGAAATCAGGTTTATTTCGGAAAGAATAAACAGAACGGCAAATGATAATGAAGAAATAAGCACTCGTTTCATATTTGATCTATTAAAAGGTCCAACTTGCAGAAAGTAATAGTTCCCTCCTGGGAGTCGGTACAATATTAAGGCTCGTGTTTTTAAAAGGTTTTTCCTTAATGGGAATCACTGCTGACCAGACTAAATTTACAGCCCATGCTCCTGCCGCTCCATATAGGAAATACTGAGACATCTTAAAGCTGTTCTCCGATTTTATATATGCTTCATCAGCTGCAGTACCTGTTAATGCCAGATAATCATTATAATAGTTATTATGCTTAATATAATAGTATGCTGAAGCCCCCGCTGCACCGTATACAAGTCCGGAAAGAGCCAGATAACCGGATTTGCCTGATGCCACTTTTTGTCCAAGTCCCGGGACTATCGCAGATAAGCCAATTACCTTACCGCGGGATGCATGATTTTGAGTAAAATTATCAATAGTTGACAAGGGGATAACAATCTCCTTTCCCTGAATGAATACCTCGATATCATCGTCGATTTTAATGCTGTCCCTCACTATATTCCATTCGATCTTCTTGCCGAATCCGCAATTCACTCTTTTTCCAATATCTCCAGAAATGTAAACTGGGCGTAAGGTGTCTCCTTTCGAGTTTAATGCTATTAATCTTACATTAATATACTCATTAATTCCACAGCCGGTAATATCATATTTGATGGTAATTATATTATTAGCAAATGTTACCTCAGGCTTCGAGATTTGGAAATGCTCCTGGGCTGACAATGATGAAAAAAGAGTTAAAAGAAAGAGGAAGAAGATTACTCGTTTCATAACTCAAATCAGAATTACGATCACTTAGGATCTCTAGGTTCTTCCATAACCCAGTAAAAGTAGTAAAAAGTCAGTTATAATCAAACAGTTATGATATAAAATATGAGATTTTGACAAACAGTATTAAAATGATTATAAACAAAGGATAATTGAATTATTAGTATCTAAACGGAGTGACCAAAAATTAAATATAATAATTTCATTCTCATGAGAGCAATAGGACACGTCATGGTATGTCCCTATTGCTTTTGCATTAAACTGGCGGTGCAAGATGTTTGAATGCTTGAAAAACGATAAAAACCGGCCAGATAATTGCCTTCAGAAACCCTAGTACACCTACCCAAAGACTTGTTGCAGTAGAAATAAAATAAATTGCCGCTCCGATAAGTCCCAGGCCATAAACTGCCCCTGATGCAGCCGGCGCATTTTTTTGAATCTGTTCTTTCATGATTGGATGATTTAAAAATTAATAATGGTTTTAAATTTAATCCGCCTTCGCGTAGAGCTTTGGCGGACGCGAAGGGCAGGTATAATTCCTCGGTGCTTGCACCGTTTTTTGAATCCAGAGCTTGCTCTGGGGTTCATACCATTTGATTTATTCTTTTGACTTGTAACAACCTTTTTTACTGCATAGAGACGAAGAAAGATTTTGAGATTCTGGCGTTAGCTGATGAAAATGTCTTATTCGAATCCTGAAATGAGGCTTGCAATATCAGGGATTCATTTTAGTAAAGTTAGGAAAGAATTGAATACAGGTCAAATAAACGAGGATTAGGCCCACGACCAGATCTTTACTATTTTAAAAATCAGGATGCTTCCAAATCAGTGATATAAACAGATTTGGCAAACAGCAATTTTGTGAGTACCTTGGATTTTTTATTATATTCTAAATTACAAAATTGATTATCTATTTGATTAAGTCTAACTTAAAATTAATTTTGAAGAAATCAGTAACCTTATTATTATTTACGATATTATTTTTTTCGCCTGTATTTTCCCAGATTAAATTCGGAATAAAGATTGGAGGGATTGCAACATTAGCACCCATTTATGATATCCCATTTGGATCAGTTGGTATTGAGCCTTACAATAAATGGAACTTTGGAATTCGTTCAGGTGTATTTTTGCGCATAAACTCAGAAGTATTATATTTTCAACCAGAAGCAGCATTTGAATATAACACTATTAAGTACACTGTTATAAATAATTATACTTCCAGGGTAGTAAAGCAAAGCTTTAACAAATTGGATATACCATTATTATTGGGGGCGCAATTTGATAAGATACGTTTCTGTTTAGGTCCTTCAGCTTCCATAAAAATTGTTTCGCCGAAAGCACTTGTTAATGATGTGAATTTTGACAAACTATATGGTAAGATTGCCTGGGAATATCAAATAGGATTTGGGGTTGACTTACTTGAGAAAGTTAATCTGGAAGCAAGATACAGAGGATATTTAGGCAAAGATTATGAAGGTATTGAGAAAATAGGTTATCAAACTTTTACTTTAAAAAAAAGTAATGCTTCTTTTATATTTAGTATTAGCTATGTATTTTGAGTAGACTCTCTGATTCAAACCGTATATTTGAAAGATCCATCCATCCAAAAATATGGGGTTTTGGATGAATGGACACTTCGGGATACCTATTTATATTATATCATATTATAAAAACCTCTGGATCGGATTTCTAAGAACGGTAATTGCTATATAAGTGATATGTTTTAATTATTCTTTTGTTCGGCAACAGTCATTTTTACTGTTTCAAGGTGAAGAAAAATTTTATGATTCTGGCGACAGATCCGGGGCCGATAAATGATATAATTAAAGCGATGGGGAAGAGGCAGTCGCTCCTTCCGATGTCGAGGGAAGGGGCGTCACTGCATTTGACTCTACTCTCTTGCACTCTCCCTCTCACCCCCTCATTTCTTAAGACAACACTATCTCCCATTAATTTGGATTGCCAGAAAAAACCCTTATTTTTGCCCCTCAATTGGTCCTATAGTTCAATGGATAGAACGGAGGTTTCCTAAACCTTAAATCCAGGTTCGATTCCTGGTGGGACTACAAAACAGAGTGAGAGTGGGAGTGAGCACTCTCATTCTGTTTTCTCACCCTCACACTTTAGTTCCTTAGATATGTTTGCTATCTCCCTTATTTTGTTTTCCTGGTTTCAGCAGGAGCCGCTGCATCAAATTTATCCTGGGCAGCTTTAAGGGCAGCTGTGGAAGTTTTTAGAGCATCACGGGCATTCAACTTTGCCGTCTTGCCTCTAATAATTTGAGAAGCCCCGGCACTCTGCTTCCTTTCCGCACTCCTCAACCTGGTCTCAAGAGTTATGTTATCAGCCCTGTATTGAGCATCAAGCGCCTTGAGATCTGCCCGGGCTTTGGCAGCTTCTGCTTTATCCTTCGACGTTGAGAGTTTCACAAGGGGTTTATGTTTTGAAGAATAATTTTTTTCGATCTTGTTACTCTCTGAATATATAATCCCGGTTTCCGCTTTTCCTTCCCTGATAATCTGAAAACCGAGTTTAATCAGTGAATCAGCATCTGCAATTTGCTTCTGATTAAGCTGAACCCGTGCCCGTGCAACAGTTATACCTTTCTCAAGGTTCTTCAGCTCCGTAGCCTTTCTGTCGGTCTGGGCGGTTGCAATCAGCGGAAGCATCAGGAAAAACAACATCATTAAGAAAGCTGTGGAATCCGGTTTTGTATTCATTTCTGGCGTTAACAATAACAATAATTCCTAAATCAAATTTAATAAATCCCGCTTTCCTTATATGTGATAGATTTAATTTATCAAAAAGGCAATAAAAATGTTCCTGTTTGGCCAGGTTCTGTGGTCCTTACACCCGTTGACCACCGAAGCCTTGGCGAAGGTGGTTCGCCCCCCTTTCTCATATTTTGAATAATCCCCGATCTTTCATAATTTCACAACCTTAAATATTATGTAATGAACTGGATCGACTTTATTATCGTTATAGCTATAATCCTTTCAATAATATCCGGATTTACAAACGGCCTTGTAAAAGAGGTAGCTTCACTCGTCGGACTGATCCTCGGAATATGGGGGGCAATAAAATTTTCGGATTTCACAGCAGACAAATTATATGAATGGTTCGACATGTCGGGCAAGTATGTCGGGATAATCGCCTTCATAATAACATTCTGTGCGATAGTTGTCATCATTCATTTCATTGGCATTATGGCAGATAAGGTGGTTGATGCAATATCTATAGGATTCCTGAACAGACTGCTCGGAATGGCTTTCGGTGCTGTTAAAAATATCCTGATCATGAGCGTCATCTTCACAGTTCTCAATGCTATTGAAGCACGCAGACCATTCCTCCCGAAGGCGATAGAAGGGTCAAAATTTTATAAACCGATCTCCGACATAGTTCCTGCAATCTTCCCGGTTATTGGCGAAGGCAACCTCAAGCAGAGTTTCGATAGATTTAAAAAACAAACAATTCCGGAGCACCAGCCCGACACCACAGAGGTGGCAATTTAATCCTCTTTATACTATATTTGCAATTCTCAAAAAAGTAAAAATGAATTTTGTTGAAGAACTGAAGTGGAGAGGCATGATTCACGATATCATGCCGGGGACAGAGGAATTGCTGAACAAAGAGATCACCACCGGATATATAGGTTTTGATCCTACGTCCGACTCTCTTCATATAGGCCATATGGTGCAGGTGATGCTGCTGGTGCATTTTCAGCGCTCAGGTCATATACCAGTTGCACTTATAGGCGGCGCAACAGGAATGATTGGCGATCCTTCCGGCAAATCGGAGGAGAGAAACCTGCTCGATGAAAAAACACTGCGCTTCAACCAGGAGGGGATAAAAAAACAACTTTCAAAATTCCTTGATTTTCAGTCGGACAGGAAGAACAGGGCTATTATGGTCAATAACTACGACTGGATGAAGGAATACTCATATCTCGGCTTTATCCGCGACATAGGAAAACATATCACGGTAAATTATATGATGGCCAAGGATTCGGTAAAAAAGAGACTGGGCTCTGATGCAAAGGAGGGCATGTCGTACACCGAATTCTCTTACCAATTGGTGCAGGGCACCGATTTTCTCCATCTTTATGAAAAGATGGGATGCAGATTTCAGATGGGTGGATCGGACCAGTGGGGGAACATTGTCACCGGCACGGAACTAATAAGACGCAAGACAGGAGGAGAGGCCTTCGCGCTCACCTGTCCACTGATCACCAAAGCCGACGGTTCAAAATTCGGGAAGACGGAATCGGGCAATGTATGGCTTGATCCGGAAAAGACATCGCCATACCATTTTTACCAGTTCTGGCTTAATGTTTCCGACAACGATGCTGCCAGATATATCAGGATATTTACACTGTTAACCAAGGAAGAGATTGAAACCCTGGTAGCACAACATAATAAGGTTCCTCACGAAAGGATGCTGCAGAAGCGTCTTGCAGAGGAAGTTACAGTTATGGCTCATTCACGCGAGGATCTTGAATCTGCAATTGAAGCATCACAGATACTGTTCGGCAAGGGTACTACAGAATCGCTCAGGAAGATGAATGAAAGCACCTTCTTTTCAGTTTTCGAAGGAGTACCTATGTTCGATATAAAGAAGGAAATTCTTGCTGACGGAGTATCATTTTCATCCCTCTGCGCAGAACATTCACAGGTCTTCAATTCAAAGGGAGAACTGAGACGGCTTGTCCAGGGTGGTGGTGTGAGCCTGAATAAGATAAAGATTGAAGATCCTGAACTGGTGATTAAACTTGATAGCCTGCTTAATAAAAAGTATCTGCTTGTTCAAAAGGGGAAGAAGAATTATTTCCTGATACGCACGGTCTGACCAATCACCGGAGGTCGGCAACGATTATAGAAACATCATCAAAAAGATAAGGATTTGTATCAGGGATCCCAAGATGCTTTATCATTTCCTGAATATTGTCTTTAACAGGTTCGTGATTTGAGATGTGCTTTATTATCTCTTTTGTCCCGATATCAAGTCCGTCATCTCCCTTAAGCTCTGAAAGGCCATCAGTATAGCAAACGATCTTTGTGTATCCTTTTATGTAGACTTCAGTTTTCTTAACAACAGGGATCTCATCAAGCATCCCGATACCGACACATGACGCCGGAATATGTACTACATCTCCTGATTTATCATTATAAAGTACCGGAGGATTATGTGCAGCATTGATATATTCAAGAACTTTAGTCTTATTGTCATATCGGGCAATGAAAAAAGTAATAAACTTTTCACCGGCAGCATTTGAAACGACAACTGAATTAAGTTTATGCACTAACCTTTCAAGATCAATATCAGAGGTAAGCAGAGCTCTCAGGCTTGCCTGGAAGTTCGACATCAGAATGGCTGCGGAGATACCCTTTCCTGAAACATCAGCAATGCAAAATCCTGTTCTGGTTTCAGACAGTTTTACGCAGTCATAATAATCACCGCCGACCTCATAATGGGGGAAATAAAATCCGTTAACAATAATATCAGGATTTTTGGGCATATGGGTGTTGTCCGGGATAAGCATCTGCTGCATCTTTGCTGCCAGCTCAAGCTCCTTCTTCATCGCTTCCTGGCGCAGACTCTCCTTGTGGAGTCTTATATTCTCGATAGCAACAATTATGATGCTCGAAATAGTCTGGATGAAGTTAAGATGCTTCAGTACGGGACTCATACCCTCGCCTTCCTCTTCAATATCGCCTATGAAAAGAAATGCCAGATGGACGCTATTGTTAAAGACCGGGACTATTATATCGACACCTTCAAAGTCCATGTCTGCTGAAATGTAGGTAATATCATCAAAGCCAAGCAGTCTTGATTCGATATCGATCTTTTCCATCTGCTTTGGGAAGCCGCCGTTCAGCAGACACTCCCAGGTAGCCGAACGCTTGAATATCAGGATCTTGCCTATCCCCAGTTTTTCCCTGAGTATTGATTCATATTTCGACAGCAGAACATCGGTTGGAAGATTTGCATTGATCGACAGGGTAATATCAAGCAGCGATTCAAGCTTGAACTTGAGAATCTTTACTCTGTCGTTTGAAACCTTCTTATCTTCCATTTCTGAAATTATCCTTTTACCCGTTCAATATAGGATTTTGAGGCGACATCTATTCTGATTTTATCGCCTGTATTTACAAACAGCGGTACATTAACCTTTGTTCCGTTTTCCAGCTTTGCCTGTTTCAGGGTGTTGGTGGCCGTGTCTCCTCTGAGCCCGGGCTCCGAATAAACGACTTGCATTACAACAAACTGTGGAAGCTCGACCGAAAGGACGGTTTCGGTATCGGCATGAACGACAACTTCTACATTTTGATTCTCGATCAGAAACTCGGGATAATCGATTATGTGTTCCTCAACATGGATCTGATCGAATGTCTCCAGGTGCATGAAATAGTATCCCATATCATCCTTATATAAATATTGGTAGGGCCTTCTCTCTACTCTTGCCACGTTGACCTTGACACCGGAGTTAAATGTGTTGTCGATCACCCTTCCTGTCTTGATGTTTTTCAGCTTTGTCCTTACAAATGCCGGGCCTTTACCGGGCTTCACATGCTGAAACTGAACTATCACATACAGGTCATTGTTGAATTCAATGACCATCCCATTCCTGAAATCTGAAGTACTTGCCATAAATGTTTAGTCGATTCTTATAAAATTAATTATTTCTTTTTTATTTCAAGCGGGTAGAGGAGTCCCTCATAGCTTACTACTTCTACCATAAATGCCCCCACAAAGATATCAAAACGAATCTTAACCGGTAAAAAATTTTTATCTGCCGAAAACCAGAATGAAACATCTTCTTCTGTCTTGAAAAGCCTTCCGGTTTCAGTAACAGGATTGAACTTATAACATCTTATCTTTCCCGCCCTGGTTTTAACATCTTCAATACCAATGTATTTCATCCTAATGGGATAGAGTTCATCGGTAAACCAGGTCATGATACCGATCATGTCACCCTTTTTTACATTTCCCATGTCGGGAAGGATATGATTGCGGAACCAGTAAAAGCATGAGAGGATGTCGTGGATTCCCTGCTGGGTAATGTGAACACCAGTGAGGTCGCTGGTCAAGATAGCAGAATCCTGACGGGAAGCATGATCGAAAAGAACTACATTATATCGCTTGTATCTGCCCTCGGCGATATTCCTGATCGATCTCACAGGCAGTTCTGTCTCCGGATTTATGTAAGCCTCGTAAATATCCCTGACACGAAAGAGAACATCGGCCATGCCGGTTGTTTTTGCATCCATTTTGGCGTGCCATAATTCTTTCCCGAAGGAGGTATCGCTGACGATCTCAAGAATGGCTTCGCCACCGTTTATAGCACCATAATGAACAACGTAATTGACTTTTTCTCCGGGCCGGTATGAGAGTGTCTGTCCTGCTGCCGGCAAGAGCAACAGGGAAAGGAGACCGGCTAAAAGAATCAGTTTTCTCATTGAAATTTATATAACCAAAGGCAATTTACGGACCAATTATTTTCCAAGGATATTCTTAACCGGTTTAGAGGTCAGAAAATCCTTGAGATAGAAAGGTTCAAAATATGCAATATCTTCAAAACGTTTGAGGTCAAGAGCTTCATATGCAGCCTTTTTCATAAATGCTGCCGATATCCTGAAACTCTCTTCAAAAACAATATTATCGCGTTTAATTACTTCCCTGCATTTGGCTGCGCCATCGCCAAAAATGAAGAGCCTGGCAGATCCCGGAAGATCGCTCATTGAGTTCCCCTCAATGATCTCTGCCCTTATGCTTATGACAGTATTGCCCTTTGCATCATAAACGGAATAGTATATTTCCATCCTGCGGGCATCAAGGGCCGGGCAGAAAAGATCGGTTTGTGAAATCCCATATTTGTCCTGTGCTATCTCCGAAAAACCAAGGAACATGGAAAGAGTTGTATCAATACCAATGAGCGGTACGGATGAAGCATAGGCGATACCTTTGGCTGTCGAGACACCTATACGGAGACCAGTATATGAGCCCGGCCCCTTGCTGACGGCAACTGCTTCAAGCTCATCTGCTTTTATGCCTGTTTTTTTGAGGATATTATCAATGAATACGGTAAGTAGTGAAGCATGCGACCGGTCTTCTCCGCTCTCCTTCAAAGCCACGATCCCGCTCCTGTTGCAAAGCGCAACGGAACAGATTGAAGTGGCAGTTTCAAGGCATAATATCATTGGTTGTCAGGAGATTCCCGGCTTTACTTCTCTTTGTAAAGATCTTCTTTTTTTACGATCTCTATCAGTGTGCTGTCTGACAGTTTCTTGCTTATAGCGCTGAAAGGCGAAGAGATAACCCTGGCGCTGTCTTCGACTCCCGACATGATCTCAATGTAACTGTTATCCTGAATGCCTGTTTTAACATCTTTGGCAAGAGCATAAGTTCCGTCAGTGACAAAGACAAGTGTGCGTATTTCCTCATCAGCTGCTGTGACGATTGTTTTTGTGGTATCCGTGCGCGTGGTAACGGCCTGTATCGGTACAGTTATTATTCCGTCTCTCGTTTCAGTCTGAATTTCAACCGTGGTTGACATTCCCGGTCTGAAAGGATTAATCCCCTTCTTTGTAAACTTATCATATGAGGATGGAAGGACTAAGATCTTCACATCGAAATTAGTAACCTGGTCAGCTGATACACCGGTCGTTTTAGCGGAATTGGCTATTTCAGTGACAATACCTTTGAATTTATCATCAAGGTAGGCATCAACCTCTATAAATGCCGTATCATTGAGCTTTACTCTTACGATATCATTCTCATTTACCTGTACCTGAGCCTCCATCCGCGACAGATCAGCAATGCGAAGAATGTCTGTTCCGGCCATAAGGTTGGTCCCTGCTACTCTTTCGCCCAGCTCGACCAGCAGCATGGAAACGGTGCCTGTCATGGGTGAATAGATCGATGTTTTTACAAGGTTTTCATTTGCTTCCTTGAGGGATGCTTCTGAACTGACAACTGAAAATTTTGCCGCATCGACTTCGGACTTAGCCACGTTATATGAAGCTTCTGCCTGTTCATATTCCGATTTTGAAATGGTCTGTTCGCTGAAGAGCTGACTTGTTCTTTTAAATGACAGATTAGCCTGGGTGAATTGTGCTTCAGTCTGGGCAAGGCGCGCGCGGGCTGAGCTTAAGGCTGCAAGCGTACGATCTTTCTGTGATATATAAATATCGGGTTTGATCCTCAGGAGGAGCTGGCCCTTCTCAACATGATCGCCCTCTTTAACTGTAAGCTCAACTATCTCACCAGAAACGTCAGGCGTGATCTTTACCTCTTTCTCAGGCTGGATCTTTCCGTTGGCAGTAATAGTCTCTGTGATACGTCTTTTCTCGGCATTCTCCACGGCAACCTTTACTGTGATTGCTTTGCCAAACCAGCCTGCTTTCTTGCCGATTACTGCAAATATCAAAAGAAGGAGTACTGCGCCAATGAGGATCTTTAATATTTTATTCTTTTTCATGTTATTAAGCTTTTCCGGGTTGTTTTATTGATTTAATGAAAGTGGTAATCCTTTATAGAAATCGAGGACCTTCGTTTTGAAGATGAACTCATATTTTGACTGTGCCATGTCGGACTGTGCATTAAGAAGCTGCGTTTTGCCGGCATTGTAATCGACCGGCGTGACCATACCTACGTTGAACTTCTGCTCGGTATATCTGAATGATTCCTCCATTGAAGTCACAGCTTTCATGCTGGCGCTGTATTTTTTAAGAGCAGCAACGGCGTCGGCATAAGCCTGCTGGATGTTTTTATAGAGCTGTTTCTTCTGGGCTTCAAGGGTGTAACGGTAATTTTCAATGTTGATCTTTGAATTGGAGATGTTCTTATTTACCTGCCAGCCGTTAAGAATAGGGATGTTAAGTGAAAATCCAATGCCATAATTGATGTTGTCATTCAGCTGTTCACCGAAAGCATATTTTTCTGTCGGAGCGCTGAACTTTACAGCCAGATCGGAATACCGCGTGTTAAATGAATGGTTCATTGAAAGCCTCGGACTTCTGCCTCCTTTTGCTATTTTAAGATCATATTCACTGGCCGAAAGATTCAGCTCGGCACTTTTTATTTCAGGCCTTATACCCTGTGCCTGGGCAAATATATCTTCTACTTTGCCGGTAATTACGGTATTTGTGTCGATACTTAATTCGGGAGTAACTATACTGAAACCATCAGGGGTTTTGAGCTCAAGCATCTGGGTGAGGGTAAGGTAGGATATGTCGAGCTGATTCTGAAGGTTGATAAGCTGTAATTCCTCGCTGGCTGCCTGGGATTCGATCTGAAGCAGATTGCCCTTTGCAACACTTCCTGCAACAAACATTTTCCTTGTCTTTTCGATCTGCTGTTTCGTTATCTGCAGTTGGCTGCCGGTGGTGGAAACAAGCTCCTTGTTGAGGAGGATCTGCAGGTAGGCAAGGGCAATATTCAGTGATACATTATCCTTTATATTCTGCAGATCGAGCTCGCTGGCAAGAAGCTGATTTTTATTCTTCTTAATTGTGTTATAATTCTGCAAACCGTTGAAAAGATTCATACTTCCTCCGGCATAGAAGCTGTTTGACCGGCTATTTTGGTTTTTGAACTCATACGAGGTCTCGTCAAGGACACGGCCATACGAATAATTATGGGTAGCCTGACCGTTAATAGTCGGAAGCAGATTAAGCTTTGACTGGGCAAGAGTGTTCTCCTGGTACCTGGTCTGGAGAACCTGCTGCTTTATCTGTATGTTATTGTCAATGGCATACTTGATGCACTCTTCGAGAGGCCATTCCTTCTGCTGTGAGAATCCGGCCGTCGCAAAAAGAAGAAGGCATGCCGACATTATAATCAGGAACTTTTTCATCTGGATATATTTAATTTACTACGATTGGATTGAGATTCAATGACAAATACGTCAATTATACACAATCGCTGCATCATAGCTCATTTCATTTATTTATACATTTTTAACAAGGGTACGAAGATAAATAATATCTTAATTTCCCGGCAGATAAAACTAAAATAATTAACTTGTGCCGCCATTTTAAATAATTAATATCATGTTACATTATAAAGAATTAGGGTTAGTTAATTCAAGAGAATTGTTCAGAGGTGCAGTTAAGGGGGGATATGCCATTCCCGCATTCAATTTTAACAACCTTGAACAGATGCAGGCCATTATCAGCGCCTGTGTTGAGACAAAATCCCCGGTGATCCTGCAGGTATCGAAGGGAGCAAGGAAATATGCTAATCAGACTCTTCTCCAGTATCTTGCCAAGGGGGCAGTGGAGTATGCCAAAGAACTCGGTTATCCGATTCCGGTTGTACTTCACCTTGACCATGGAGATTCATTTGAAACATGTAAATCGTGCATAGAAACAGGTTTCTCTTCAGTAATGATCGACGGCTCGCATTTCCCCTATGAGGAAAATATCAGACTGACAAAACAAGTTGTCGAATATGCTCATCAATTCGATGTGACCGTTGAAGGTGAGCTTGGTATGCTGGCCGGCATTGAAGATGAGGTATCAGCAGAACACTCCTCTTATACGAGGCCTGAAGAGGTCGAAGATTTTGTAAAAAAGACAGGTGTTGACTCACTCGCTATCTCTATAGGTACTTCGCATGGTGCATTCAAGTTCAAGGTGAAACCGGGAGAACTTCCTCCGCCTCTTCGTTTTGACATTCTCGAAGAATGTGAAAAGCGCATACCCGGCTTCCCGATAGTTCTTCATGGAGCATCTTCAGTTCCTCAGGAAATTGTAGCCGAGATCAACAAGTATGGAGGCAAAATGGAAAACACGGCAGGCGTTTCCGAAGATCAGCTTCGCAGGGCAGCAGCATCAGCAGTATGCAAGATCAACATCGACAGCGACGGTCGTCTGGCAATGACAGCCGCAGTCCGTAAGGTTCTTTGGGAGAAACCGGGAGAGTTCGATCCGCGCAATTACCTCGGTCCGGCACGCGACAAGCTTAAGGAGTTATATATGCATAAGGTTGTGAACGTTCTGGGAAGCGCTAATAAAGCGTAAAGGCACAACAAAAACCCCCTCTGGCGCTTCGCGCCATCTCCCCCAGTGGGGGCGAAAAGTATTCACTATCTATATGAATCTCAGTAAAGTTCAGGGCTTTTTCCCCCCAGTTGGGGGGAATAAAAGGGGGGATTTATGATAAAGTTGTGAATATCATAGATGTCTGTTGATCATTTTATTACAGGCTAGCTTCTTGTTTCTGTTAACAAACTATGCCTGCGCGCACAAATTTAAAATTTCACGATTTCCTATTTTTGCTGCCAACCAAGTCATTCACCTCAGTGAGGCATTCCACATACAAGGAGGATCGTTTACGCCGCACCAACAGGCTCTCCGTCATGCTCAATAACAGGGAAATGAGAGCTTTGAATGTCTATTGCAACAGGTTCAGGATAAAAAATAAGTCTGAATTCCTGCGCGAAACTATCATGACTGCCATTCTGAAAAGATTCGATGATGAGCATCCGTCGCTTTTTGAGGAGCCGGAACAGACTCTTTTTAACCAGGATGACACAAAATAATATTTTGTTGTATATGTGAATTTAATGATATACCGCAACTGATATGGCGTGTTACGGCGCAATCAAAAAAATTATTTAGTTTTGCAGCGTCAATAGAAAGGATATTGACCCATGGTGTAATTGGCAACACGTCGGATTTTGGTTCCGCAGAGTCCTGGTTCGAGCCCAGGTGGGTCAGCAAAAGTCGCCCCCTTAACTATTCTTCGAATAGTTAAACCATAGCAGAACCGCTTATAATCAATGATATAGGCGGTTTCGTTATTTCAGCCCTACCTATAAATATGTATTGAATTAATCAAAGGAACGAAACAAATTCGGGAGTATGCTTCATCTAAACTTAAGACTCCCGATTCTTCTGTAACTAACTGTAATTTAATACATAGAATGAAATGGAAAATAAACTAATCACGCACTTTCACCTTAGAAAGAGTACAATTTATTTAAGGTTGACTGTCAATGGTGAACGAGCAGAAATCTCAACCAATAAAAAAATTACCCCTCAACTATGGAGTAAGGCACTATAGAAAGTAAAAGGTAAAGATGAAAGGACTTACTTAATTAATGCTTCATTAAATACCTTGCTAGGCAAGTTGATGAAGATTTTTAATGACCTGGATATGAATGATGAGTATGCTTCAGTGCAAAAGATAATTAATAGGTTAAAAGGCAAAGATGAATGTCACATGACCCTATTCAAAGCCTACGAATTTCATATAGCAAATATCTCTGAACTAGTAGGGATTGACTATTCCGCCACAACAGTAAAAAGGTACAAATCATCTTTTAACAGTTTGAAACGATTCAGAGAAAATATAGATATTAAGTTACCTACAATGGAATTACGAAACAAAACCCGACAATTGTCCACTATGTGGGGGCACTAGAATAGCTGAAATACGATATGGTCTAATAAGGACTACCCCTGAACAATACAAGGAGATTGCAGATGGTAAATGGGTGATGGGCGGTTGCCTGATGCACCCATCCTTAGCTAAATGGGTATATCTGACCTGCAATGCAAGGATGTATAAGCCCTATGATAAAAACAATCCAAATGCATATTAGAGCGTATTCACTATTAATCATCCACCAAAATCCCATATACTCTGTACCCTGGGGAGTTGGTATCATGACAAATAAATAGCTTATAATCTCAAAAATGTTTCAGTATAGTTTCAGTAGTAACAAACAAAAAAGCCTCGACGTTGTTGTGTATCAAGGCTTTCTGTATTTGAAAAAATACCTAAAGGTGAGTTTTATCAAGATATATATCTGGTGGTGTTATAATGATTATTTCTTAATTTGTAATTAGTCCTTCAAAAATTACAAGTAAGACCATATCATTCCTGGTGAAATTTAAAAAAACTCAAAAATGCTTTAACTTTTTTAACAATTAAGTTTTAACTTCGTTTTATTAACTAACACTTACTAATATGGCAATTACTCAAAGAACAGTAGAAGAAGCAAAAACTTACATTACTGAGTCTTTAAAACAATGGGAAGAAGCCAACGAATCTAAAAAGATTATTTCACTGGCTGCTTTTGCAGAAAAGTGGCGTTCTAAAACTGGTATTCGTTATGCTAAGATGAGGGAAATGCAGAAGAATATTAGCGCATTAAAACTTATTATTAAAAGATTAGTAAAAATAAATCCCAAATCACCTATTATTGCTTTAGAGAGTGAGTTAGCAACCCAACAAAAGACGTATGATGCTTATGTGGCTAAATTTGGGGAACCTAAGCCTAAAATTAAAAAAGTAAAGGTTGAATTACCTAAAACAGAATAAGAGACTAATTCGAGACTTTAAAAAGATAGTTCTTTACATATAGCTGATTATAAGCATAATATAAAAAAGGTTCGAGCCCAGGTGGGTCAGCAAAGAAGCCACGCGAGAGCGGGGCTTCTTTGCTGAGTGGCCTGCAGGGAAGGAAACTGGGCGAGAAGCCTGTCCCGATAGCATGAACGTAGTGAATGCGTATCGGGAAGCCCAGGTGAGGCATGGGAGAAAATTGTGTTTGATAGGGAGGAACACTGATCTTTCTTAACTTTGATCTATATTAATTGGCTTTCTTATGAACACAAAAATCAAAACCATAATCACCGGATCCACCGGGATGGTTGGCGAAGGCGTCCTTTTTGAATGCCTGCAGCATCCGGATGTGGAATCAGTACTGGTAATCAACAGAAGGCCTTGCGGCGTCACTCACCCCAAGCTGAAGGAGATCATTCTGAATAATTTTTTTGATCTTCTCGCCGTCGAATCCGGATTAACAGGTTATAATGCTTGTTTCTTTTGCGCAGGAGTGACATCCATGGGGATGAAAGAGCCCGAATACACCAAGATCACTTATGACCTCACTTTGAACTTTGCTCAAACACTAAGCAATTTAAATCCTGATATGACCTTTTGCTATGTTTCCGGTGCAGGTACTAACAGCAGTGAAAAGGGCAGGATGATGTGGGCAAGGGTTAAGGGTAAAACAGAGAACGACTTGATGAAGCTTCAGTTTAAGAATGTGTTTGCTTTCCGCCCGGCATTTATGAAAGCAATAGAAGGACAGAAAAATCTCCCCAGATTCTATAAATTTATCCAATTTCCATATCCTGTTTTACATAAGTTATTTCCACAATACTTTGGCACCCTGAGTGATGTGGGTCTTGCGATGATTAATTGCACAATATCCGGCGCCGGAAAGAGGGTGCTGGAAGCAAAAGATATTGCTGAATTGGCAAAGGGGACTTCTATATTGAGAGATAATATGTAGCAGCACTTTCTTCTGTCCTTAAAATTGAACCCTCCCGACCGGGAGCTGACAATAGGTTATTCCTTTACCTGGGCTGCCTGATTGATTATAAGGTTGTTGACTAGGGATTTTAATTCTGAAAATTGATTTTCAAGTGATTTAAGATTATTAATTTCCTGTTGCTGCTTATCAATTTGTGCTTGTTGTTTTTCAATTATCTGTTGCTGTTCTTTGATGGCTTCAACAAGTAGTGGCGTGACTTTGCCATAATCAAGTGAGAGTAATCCATCATCTCCTTTTGACACAATTTCAGGAAGTACTTTTTCAACTTCCTGAGCACTGAAACCAAATTGTCTTGCTTTATCAGACCCAGTATTCCAATAGAAATAATATCCATTTATCTCCTCTATCATTTTCAATGAATTATTAGGTTTCGTGAAGCTAGTTTTCAGATTAGCATCAGAAAGCAGGTTCCATGCATTAGCTCTTGCCTGTGATCCATCTCCGGCAGTCCCTACCTGAAGCTTATATGCCGGACTTACTGTTCCAATCCCAACATTACCACTCGTTAAAGCGTTAATTAAAACATCGCTCCCATCAATTCTAAGACCATAATAAGTACTGCTGGACCTGTTATACGTAAATATTCTTCCACGATTATCAGCATAAGCATTGAAATCTATTTCTACTCCCGAGCCAGAAGTTGCAGTAGAAATTCCTGAAAATCTACCACCTCCAAATACATCGAGTTTCTGTGAAGGGTTTGGAGTACCTATACCAACCTTTGCATTAAAAGCCAGTAATTCCGAACCATCTGTAAAATCACCATAAATTAATGGAGATGCAGTATTTGAATTATCTATATATAGTTTATTATCGCCCGTTTCATCAGCTCCTGCTAAATTACCCAAAAATACATTATTACTACCTGTACTATTAGTTCCAGCTTCATAACCAATCATAGTATTATTACTACCATCATTCTTGGCGGCAGCATTATAGCCTATGTAAACATCATTGTTAACATAATCATGTTCTGAAACGGCATAATTTGTAAGTCCCCCGATAATGACACTATTTGCCCCATGCCAATTTGAAGCTCCTGCCCGATCACCAAGGTAGACATTGAAATTGCCAGTCAGGAGGTGGGAACCAGCATGAATTCCAACAAATGTATTATACTGGCCTGTTGGTGTTTCACCTTGTATACCAGAACCTGCGGCATATCCGATGAATATATTAGACTCCCCAACTTCCCAATTAAGTCCGGCATACATTCCTATTAATACACTCCTATATCCTGTTGTGACATTTTGACCTGCCCGTTCACCAATAAACACGTTGGATGAACCTTGATAGCCCGTGTTTGCAATATCCACTGCATTCTGACCAGCCTGATCTCCAATAAAAGTGTTATTATCTGTATTGGTGGAATTTGATCCAGCCAGATGACCAAGAAAAACATTTTTTGTTCCCGTAGTATTGCTATAGCCTGAATTATATCCTATGAAAGAATTATACAAACCTGTGCTTTGGTTATTATAACCTGCCTGATAACCAAGAAAAGTATTGTATTGTCCGTTACTGGAGGTTTGCGGTGTTATGTACATAAAGTCCTGGTTGATGGGACCTTTCTTTGTCAGATCATATCCACCTACTGCAAATCCTCCTTTTACTGCTTTGCTATTTTCATTATTTATATTGAAACGGATACTGTCCGGAGAAATAGTCATGAAATCAACAGTTTTTCCGGCTTTAGTCATATCATAACCACCAACTGCGAATCCACCTTTTACAGCCTTGGAATCTGAATGATCAACAAGTATTCGTACGCCATTATTATAAACTGAAAAAATAGGAACTCCTGTTTTGTTTCGTACCTCAAAAAGAGGTGTACCATCACTCCAGTCTGCCGGAGGTTGAATGACAACTTTGCTTGTAGGATTAGTTGTTCCAATCCCTACATTGCCTGCGGGATCTATTGTAAATCTATTGGCACTTGCATCCCAGTCCCAGATAACAAACTTACCTTCTCCCTGTCCATTGCCAAGACCTGTGCTTCCCAATAAATAGTCTCGTCCTCCAGTGCTAGTGTTCATAAGGGAAAGGTAAGTTCCTCCTCCATTTGTCAAAAGGCCAAGAGTTCCGATCGGAGCAGAGGTGCCAATGCCCACATTTCCTGTTGACCTGTATATATTTGCCCCATTTGTCAGCCACTGCTCAGAATCCTTAGCTCTTAGTGCATAGGGAACCGAATAGAGTTGTGATGTCCCCATATCTTTCCAGGAACCTGAATAGTAAATTTCTGTTTTAAGGTATTTAGGAGTCGCGCTCCAGTCGATGAGGTCAAATGTTGCCACGGTGCTCTCAGTTTGCCTGGTACCTGTCCCGACAACCAGAGTGAAGAGCCCAAAGTTATTAGTCGTTATTGTAGAGTGAAGCTCCTTCCAGAAGATCGTTCCTCCTGTTGATAATGACTGAACATACATCATTGCCTGCAGAGGAGTATTTGGTAATATGTTACCTGATCCATCCCTGGCGATGGCCTGATAGTTAAATCCCTGCGGGATCTGCGAAGATAAAAGACAAAAGTAAAAAGATAAAAGAAGGGTAAGGGAGAGTTTTGTTTTCATAATAAAAGGCTTTACGGCTCAGAGGTGCAGCGGCTCAACGACACAAAGGCTATTGAGCTACAGACCTGGGATTTAAAAATAATTCGTTAAAAACAAATAATTTGTATAAGCAAGTTATGACAAAAGAAGAGGCAAGTCAAGTTTTTTTTGACGAGGAGGGAATAATGTTCTGGAAGCATGGATAATCTTATGACAAATCCATTTAACCAATTACCAGTATTAAAACTCCGACATTTAATTAAAGTAAGAAGCCCACAGTGTTCCGAGGGCTAATCTTGTTTGTGATCGAGATTTAATTACTCTTTAACCCGTTATCAGCCGGAATGAGCGAAGCTGGGGTGGTTTTACAAAGTCAATGCTAAGTGTAAAGTCCTGATTACGAGGACTACTCAACTTGAGGTTGAGTTGTTGACCTACACAAGATTCAACATAATCCGAATCTACTCCTTGAATAGCAAAGGTATGGGTGGTAATATTTTTTCTATACCATTTTGCCCGGGATTATGGATCCAGTTTTTAGAAATATCAATTATTGTAGTAATGAAAGTTACCTATACAGGTTTGGTTGACTGTTACAAATCTGTCAAGGGTGCAGGAGCAAAAGCAATAAATGTGACGAGCCCATTAATAATACCGGCCGTCTCAGCTGCTGGGTTTTTGTTAAATTATCACCTGTATAACGTTATGGATCAGAGCTTACTGGAAATGGATTTAGTAAGTTAGTCGAGTGTGTTTTTTCCCAGGTTCTCCATTGATATCTCAGGTACTTAACTTTCCCGGACTTGTCACGATAAAAAGCAATTTTGAGAGGAAATCTTAACGCTGGGTCCGGAAACTGGTATTTCAGGTATCCGATCTGTTGCAACACCATTTTTTCTTTGGCATCAAACTTAATATACAGCATCCCTTCCGTCTCAGATATTTCTATGCGACTCTCATTCTTTGGCTCTAACGTATGCAACACATAATTACCAGTAATTTCACTCCATTCACTTTTATTTTCAGAAGGTACTTTAAATTGAGATCCTTTTTCCTCTAGAACAATATTGAAAATATTTTTTATTGTATTGATCGGGTAGTCAGCTTGGCGATTGCTGATCATAATCAATGCAAATTTCCTTTTCGGTTCACACATAAAATAAGTTAATTGTGAACCAGAACCTATGTGCCCGGATAACCTTAGCCTGCCATAACTGAACATTACTAAACCATAACCGTAAGCATTATTCGGGTAGATCTGGAATTCATAAGATGGTCCGGTAATTGCAAAGTTTTTTATATATCTGGTTGACATTTTTTCAATGATTTCCCTATCAAAAACAGGTTTATTATCCGATTCTCCATCGTTCATCAAGCAAAGAGCTAGCCTTTCAAGGTCATGAATTGTGCTGAATATTCCTGCAGCTGGTTGGATTATTTGTGGTTCAAAATGATTCATTGATGGTAACATTTTTTTTAAGACAGGGTCATAAAGATGACCAAATGAATATGACTTTTGAATAACCTCATTAAAATTAAAAGTGGTATTGGTCATCTTCAAAGGTTTGATTATGATATCTTGAATCGCCTGACAATAAGTTTTCCTACAAAGTGTTTCCAAAGCAAAACCTGCTAGTGCATAACCTGTATTTGAATAGGAGAATATAGTCCCCGGCTCTGCAAAAAGAAGACTATCACCATGGATTTTAAAAAAAGTATAGGTATCTATATTGCTGTCCGTGGCTGATGGTATATAATCTATCAATCCACTTGTATGAGTAAGGAGCTGGTGATATGTCAACTGTGATATTTTCGGGGGAAGACCTTTAATTAAGTCACCGATATGCGCATTAGCACTAATTTTGGCTTTTTCAAGTTCTGTTAGCAGGGCTAATGAGGTAAAAATCTTTGTGATAGATGCGACTTGAAAGATTGTTGAGTCTGTCAAGGGAATTTCAGTATCGATATTTGTGACTCCAAAGTATTGTTCATATACGATATTGTTGTTATTAATTATACCCAATGCTAACCCGGGAATTCTAGCCTCTTCCATTTCTTTCAAAAAAGATGTCTCGATAGATGTCGCTTGTTTAGATGTCAGGGATTGCGACTTTAAAACAAGTGTTCCAAAACTTAATATGAATAGTAATAGAATCATTTTTGATTTTTCCATTGAAGTAAGTTTTGAATTTTAAATTCTCTCACTATATCACTATAATACTTCTTTTAATCAAGAAACTCTATTTCCTGCAATCCGTTGTCACTTAGCACCTAACGAGTTTATTAATGTACTAAAAATGCCGATAATGCACTATAATGAGTGTGTAAATATATCTTCAGTCCCTTTATCTCTTATACCAAAGTTACGTCTTGCAAAACCAAAGTCAAAATAATTCATATTAAAGCTCCCGGACCAGGGCTGGTGATCACCATATTTAGAATAAAAAAGCCCCCGGAGCTGATTTCCGGAGGCAAGTAGTAAACTATTGTCATTAAGTGTTAATTTCCTGAAACTATTCTAATCTCTTCCATTTCTCAACATTAGAATATCCAGCTTTCTTAAAAATATACGTCAATATCAATGTATCATTCTTAATTTCTGCTTTAAATGCAGCCTTATTTCCAATATTTGAGGGTAGACTAAAGTACAATAAATATTCTGTATATACTCCGTTTTCAATTGTATATGTACCTCCATTGAATCCAGAGGACCACCAATTAGATTTATCCATGGTTGTGTCCTGCCAAATTGTAGAAAAATATTTCTTATCAATGATTTTCATATTGTTACTTGATAAAGGATAATTTTCAACCGTATCTGGTGTTGTATAATTACCTGATATAAGTTTCCAGGCACCTTCAATTGGAGAGTTCTTTTCTTGAGAGCAACTTCCAATTATTAGTGCGATAATCAGACTTAAGAAAACAGATTTTTTCATAATTACAGACTTTAGTTATTAATTCAAAATCAGTTAGTATTGTTATCAAAGTTACGCCCCGTATATGCCAATGTCAAATTTATTTTAAATGAAAAGCCCCCGGATTGATCCGATGGCTTTACTATTTTGAAAGGCATATATACTTCTCAGGTAAATTAAGGTCTAATTGTTTGGGCTATAAATTGAAAAACTTGAAATTTTCCATTCATTCACTTTCTTCTCAAGATTCATTGTGCAAAACAAATTTCCTGTAATGGTTATGATAGTGTCTTTCGTACTACCTGGCACAGATACAGTTTTAACTATAGAATATGTCCAATTATCCTTATATATTGCCCACGCTGCATCATCTATAACCTTTATTTGAATAAAGTCTTTTGTATTCTTAGGATTGCTCATCCCGGATAGGTTAACATTCTTAAAAAATGTTGATACCTCTTTCCATCCTTTATAAAGTTCAATTGTGTCGCAACTTGCATTTAAACGTGTCTGATAGTCATCCTGAATATAATAAGATAGAACTTTTGCAGTATCGTTCAGGAGAAATGCTTGAGTTTCACTATGAATCAGAGCTTTGATAGCTTCTGTTTCTTTTTCAATATCAACTTTCGGTTTACAGGCATAATTTAATAGGAATACACATGAAAGAATGATGAAATAAATTTTTTTCATAGGTTAATGTTTTTAGTTAATATAAAGAAGTTGAAACAAGTGTCGGCAATTTCAATTTCCCTTGAAATTTTACAAAGCCAATTCGTATATAAAGTTACACCAAGAAAAAGCCAAAGTCAAATTAATTTAAAGTAAAAGCCCCCGAAGTTAATCCGGGAACTGATAATAGGTTATTCCTTCACCTGCGCTGTCTGATTGGCTATAAGGTTGTTGACAAGGGATTTAATCTGTCCAACCTCTTCCTCAAGTGTCTGAAGCCGGAATTTGAGATCGTCGTTTTCTGATTTATAGGATTCGAGCTGTAACTTCAATGATTTGTTTTTTTGGGATAATTCTTTGATTGCAACAAGTGCAATACCTGATGGATCAATAGAAGAGATCGATTTATCATCGTTGCCTAAACCGAATATTGCATAGAAATCTTGGGCGACAGGACCTATATGCTTTATTGCAGGACTATCTGTTTTATAGTTCCACTTGGTAACTGGCATCTGATCAATTAGATTGATTATTATCGCTCCGTCTACTGGTTCGAAATTCTCTTTTAGGTTTTTGTCAGAAGAGTTAGTCCATGTTGCTCCATCAGAATATGCCCCACCAGAGAGATGAATTAAATGAGTCGGGGCTATTTTAATTCCAACATTCCCATTTATTGTTAGAACCTGGTTTGCTGGATTTGCATCAAATATGCCATAAATTAAAGCCTTTTGCCTGGCATCAGCTTCACTTGCTCTTTGTTGATTATCAATAAAAAGTTTATTTGAACCGGTTTCATAATAACCAGCATAGAATCCTAGGAAGACGTTTCCGTTTCCGTTTCTAATTTGGCCACCAGCCATATATCCAATTGCTGTATTGTTACTTCCCGTTGTATCCGAATTAAGTGAGTTAAAGCCGACAGCAGTATTAAAGTTACCTTTTGTATTTGAGCTAAGTGTATTTTTGCCATTAGCCGTATTATTAGATCCAGTCTTATTTTCATGAAGTGCACCCGTGCCAATTGCTGTATTACTATTTCCAGTTGTATTAAAAGTTAATGCTCCAGCGCCAAATGCAGTATTAAAAATACCAGTTGTGTTTAAAGCAAGAGCACAATAGCCTGTTGCAGTATTATCATGGCCTGAAATGTTTGCTTGAAGTGCACTTCCACCAGTTGCTGTATTATAACTTCCGTCTATGTTTGACTGAAGTGCTACACTACCTATTGCTGTATTCCAAATTCCAGTTGTACTTGACTGAAGTGCTTCATACCCAATTGCAGTACACAAAGTTGCAACCTTATTTGACATAAGTGCATAATATCCATTTGCTGTATTTCCCCATCCAGTTGTATTTGAATAAAGAGCATAGGAGCCCGTTGCTGTATTTGAATTTCCAACAGTATTATAATATCCCGCCATTGCGCCAATAAATGTGTTAAACCCCCCTGTAGTATTTGTGAATCCTGCACGACCACCCAAATAAGTGTTATCATAACCTGATGTATTTGAATATCCTGTACTATCACCAAAAAAACTATTATAAAACCCCGTCGTATTACTTCTTCCGGAAATATATCCGATAAAAGTATTCATTGAACCGTTGTTTTTAAATCCAGCTTCATTTCCGATAAAGACATTATAATTCCCGGAAATATTTAAATATCCTGCTTTATACCCTATAAATGAATTTGATTTACCATTTACTAAAGAGTACCCTGATTTATATCCTATAACCGAGTTATATAATCCTGAAGTAATACTTTTACCAGCCTGATGCCCTATAAAATAGTTTGAAGGAGTCAATCTGAGATAACCTAAAGCATTACCTGATGAAATATTACTGACTCCAAATCCTGTAAGAGTATCTGAAGTAACAATTCTTGTGCTGTCAGGGGTAACTTTAAGAAACTTTAAACCAGCACCTTTCGTCATATCATACCCACCAACCGCAAACCCTCCTTTAACTTTCTTTGTGGCAGGGTTTGAATCAATATATATCCTCACACTATCGGAATTAACATCAAGATAGTCCTGGACAACAGTTCCCTTGGTCAGATCGTAACCTCCCACTGCAAAACCACCTTTTAGTTTTTTTGTAAGAGGATTGGTATCGAGATAAACTCTAACGCTGTCTTTTCCCACAAAAAGATATTTTGTCGATTCTGCCTTATCAGTTCCGAAGCCCCCCACCGCAAAACCTCCTTTAACTGCCTTGGCTCCATCACTGACATAAATTCTTACTCCCTCATTGTAAACTGCAAAAACTGTTTGCCCATCTTTGTTTTTTACTTCAAACAGTGCATCTTCGAGTCCTGATGTAGTTCCCTTTACAGCCAGCTTGTCAATGGATCCGGCAAGATCACCGGCAGTCATTGAATATGGAACTGACATTAGCTGAGATGTACCCATGTCTTTCCAGGAGCCTGAATAATAGATCTCCGTTTTCAGGTATTTCGGAGTGACACTCCAATCAATAAGGTTGAACGTTGCTACTGTGCTCGCCGTTTGTCTGGTGCCTGTCCCGACAACAAGAGTGAAGAGGCCGAAACTATTTGTTGTTATTGTTGAATGCAGTTCCTTCCAGAAGATTGTTCCCCCTGTTGACAGAGACTGAATATACATCATTGCCTGCAGAGGTGTGTTTGGCAATATGTTGCCAGATCCGTCACGGGCGATAGCCTGGTAGTTAAAGCCCTGCGGGACTTGAGAAGATAAAAGACAAAAGACAAAAGATAAAAGGATAATTAGGGAGAGTTTTGTTTTCATAGCAATAGGTATTAGAACTTTGAAAACTAAAGAATTGTATAAGCAAGTTATGACAAAAGAAAAGACAAGTCAAGTTTTTTTGACAAGGAGGTAATAATGTTCCGGAAGCATCGGTAATATGTATATTAGTTCTGGCTTAATGAAGATATTAATTCAGTTTCTGTTTTTTTAACAGCAACGAAATTAGGTCCGATAAAATCTTCATGGATGAAACTGTATTCCCTGAATTCAACTTTCTTAGGAAAGATCTTTCCTACGACATATCCCTTCTCTTCAAAAAAATTATAATAGTCAATCAGCAACTTTTTTGTTGTTATGTTTATATATCCGTATTCAAACTGGATTAATTTTATTTTGCCATTCCTGATACTATTTTCAAATCCAAGAAGGGCATCATATTCCGCACCTTCAACATCAAGTTTTAATACGTCGATAAATTCAATATTGTTCTCCTTCATAAAATCATCTCCACGGATAAGTTCTATAGTTTGTTTATGATTTAATTCATATGATGGTCCCTGGACATCATATAGTGAGGAATGGTCATCAGAATGAAATATATTTATTTCGTGAGAACAATTTTCGCAGAATAATCCTTTCATGACAGGGATTATCTTATTATGTTCATTAATGTTTTTTACCATTTTATCATAGGTCGATTCTACAGGTTCGAAGGCGTATATTTTACAACCAGGTACAATCTGATTGGTTATTAAAGAATATAGTCCGACATTGGCGCCGCCATCAATTACTATTTCAGGATTAAATTTCGAGATCTTTTTCAAAACAGTCATTTCCCCATTACTATAAATGTCGCCGTTTCTGTTTTCATACAATCTGTTTATTGCTCTTCCGAATCCGGCAAGCGCTTTTAAAAATGCATTATGGGAGTTTCTTTTAAAGATCCTTGTTAAAGCCGACATACCTGACAGTATTTATTTTTATGTTTTGAAAAACAAAGGATTAAAACCAACAGACGTATAAGTTCACTTTCATTACTATTTACATCCTGCTCAAAGTTACACCTTGTTTAGCAAAAATCAATATTTATGAAAAGCCCCCGGAGCTGATCCGGGGGCTGATTATTTCAAAGGCACTTAATCTTATCTGAATAAACCGTTGCGAACGTATTTACCTCTTTACTTTTTTTTCGCAGTTTTAGATTTAGTTACCTTTGCTTTTTTAACGGGAACTGCTTTTTTAATTACCGCTTTTTTTGCTGCTACTTTTTTAGGTGCTGCTTTTTTAGTTGCTACTTTCTTTACTGCCACTTTTTTTGGTGCTGCTTTTTTTACTGCTTTCATAGTACTGAAGATTAAAGGTTATAAAAACTTACTTTTCAATTACCAAAGATAAACTTTGTTTAAGACTATGTCAATGTATTTACAGATTAAAAATAAATTCTGAAATTTAATTTATAGTTTCTCCGTAATAATATTTTAAAAGTAGTGCAGAGAGAGATTTTTATTCCACAATAGAAGATGACGCTTTTCTGTGTCATTATGAGATACCCCGGACTGATTAAAAAAGCCCGTGGACGAGTTTAAAATTATCAGGCGACCTGCATTCTGTCAAAGCTAAAACAATTAATTACGTTGCATACAAATTTTAAGGTCAAAAAAGTGTCAACCTGTTTCAGGACACGATATACAGGCATTGCGAATTTGTCTTGGGTTTAGGAGCACCTGCCTGCCGGCAGGCAGGAAAGGAATAAGTGTGGCAAACAACTTCCCTTGTTCGTGTCAGGTGCTGGCTTTTACTTTGGTATAAAATTATTTCTAACGATTAAAATCCAAATCCTGGAAGTCAAAGCTGAAATCAGTAAAAGGATATAAAGCTTTCATTTTAATTGCCTTTGCCTTGCCTGAATAATCAGGATAAAATGTTACATAAGCATCTGCATACATTCTTTTGTCATTCCACCTGACAATAAAAGTATTGCCTCTGTATGACAGCAATTCTCCAGTGAATTTTGAAGATCTTTTTGAATCAAACCATAACTTGCCGTTTTTAACAGAAATTATCGCATCACCAAACCATTTATCAGTATATGTACCGGTAAAAAGATCATAATCTATTTTTCCCGACATGTTTTTTTGTTGTATATCAATATCCTTCCAGATGGCATCATATATTTTTCCCCCATCATCATTGTTTTTCTTTTCAGCTGCAGAGTATTGTTTTATCCTCTCAATGCCATGAATGTTAAAGTAACTGTCAAGAATAGTATTGGTAATAGTCTTAAAAGCATTAGTAGACATCTGGTTCGTGAGCACAATAATACCAAGTTTCAGTTCAGGCATCATTGTCACCTGTGTTACAATTCCTCCTACCCCCCCGGTATGCCAGACTTGTTTATAACCTCTCACATCCCTGATGAACCAACCTAGTCCATAGCTTAAAAAGTGGATATGATATTCTGATGTGTCACTGACAGGGATAATTGTCTGCGGTGACCACATTTGTTCATGAACCGTTTTGCTAAATAGCTGTTTCTTAAGTCCTTCACCATATTTGCCATCATTCAGCTGCATGATTATCCACCTACTCATATCAGTGATGTTGCTGTAAATGCCCGCTGCGGCATTGCCTGCTTCATTAAAATGAAAATCACGGTCAATTACCTGAACCACTCCATCAATTGATTCATGTGGGTATACCACATTTGATTTATCTTTCAACCGGCTGTAGGCAGCGGCGCTGGCTGTCATACTTAAAGGCTTCATGATCCTTGTTTCAACGAAATCTTCCCAGGTCATTTTAGAGACCCTTGACACCACTTCACCAGCAACAATGTACATAAGGTTATCATAATCAAATTTCACCCTGAAGCCTGAAACAGGTTTTAAATATCGAATGTTATGAATAATGTCGTTTATCGTGAAATCATTTAGAGCGGGAAAAGTCATCAGGTCGCCTGCACCTAATCCCAAACCGCTTCTGTGAGTCAGCAGATCCCTGATTGTAAACTCTTCGGTGACATATGGATTATATAACCTGAATTCCGGAATGTAATCGATTACCTTATCACCCCAGTTTAGTTTCTTCTCCTCAACAAGTATTCCCAGAGCTGCTGAAGTAAATGCTTTGCTGTTTGAGGCTATACAAAACAATGTGTTCTCATCCACTTTCTGTTTTGTAGTGAGCGACCGAACTCCATATCCCCTGGCATGAATGACGCTGCCATCTTTTACGACAGCCACTGCAATCCCGGGAACATTAAAGGTTATAAGAGTTTTCTCGACAAGACTGTCTATCTCATTAGAGGTAATAATTTGAGAATCTAATTGGAGACAGGATAAAATCAAAAGGCCGAAAGAGATCAAACAAATTAAACCAAGAGTGTTTTTTTTCATTTTTTCTGATGTTATGAAGCATAAACAACCTGTGCAACAGAATAATTTACTCCCGGGTTATGGAATTACAGAGTCGGCTAGGCACCAGATCTCAGTGAAGAGTCTATGCTGTTGAATAAATTCACTGGTCCCAAAATCAAAAGGGCAGAACGACAGTTCCTCGTTATTCTTTTTAATTCTGTTTATCTGCAACTCGGTTCTTTTTCCTGTTCCAACGGTGCCGAGTATATCGCCCGGAATTACGTTATTATTTTTTGAAATATTCAGATTTAATATATGATCATAAATGATTGTCCAGATTGAATTAGAAGACATTTTGATCCACACTTCATAATCAGGAAAATTATCATTTAACCTTATCTCCTCAATGTACCCCTTACAAACTGATCTGACCTGCACAGTTGAATTATTGACTATGTATTCAAATGCAGGATTTTTTTGCACAGGTGTCAGATCAGCGCCAAAGGCAATAATTGAAGTCACAGTAGAAATATCCACAGGCAGAACAGACAGAACAGGAGGTGTTTCGTCATATTTCTCATCATTTTTTTTACATCCGGAGGCGATCAGCAAAATGATTAATATTTCCGGGACTATTTGATATTTATAAAATTTCATTGTTATCATATTTGTGGTCTTTCTGGTGGTAACTGATAAATATATCGTTTTTGTAACCTGGGATGAAGCTAGCCGTAGATGTTTTTACTTACTTATAATGAAATTGCACCTTATTTAATCTAAAGTTACAACTATTTATAAAAAGCCCACGGACAGTACCATACCGACTATTGGGGAATAGTTGTTTTATTCTGATTATAAAGATTGATTATCGTATTAACCACCTTCTCTCTATATTCCGGATCAGAATTCATTTTGGAATAAAAATGATTTTTTGACAGATCAACTCCCTGTGCTTCAAGAAAAGCAGCTGTTTTTGAAAAATTATCAAGAATAGTTTCTCTGTTTATGCCCTGTATGGGCATCTGTTTATCCTGAATGATAGCTGAAGACCTGGAACTATTTAATGAATTCGCCTTATCGGCTGATCCGGTTTCAGCAACAGCCGGAGAAGAACTTATTGCTTCCCGGTAACCGGGGACAAGCTGAGAAAGGATGTTATCCGATTTTTTGATCTGAGCTTTCAGAGAAGCTACCTCGTTTCTAAGTGAATCAATTTCTGCACAGTTCGATTTGATAAAGCTTATCCATTCGTTTGTTTTAACTCCAATTACAGTATTTACAAGATTAACTCCCGGATTTGATGCATCTGACCAGGAACAGCCTACTATTAAATTCAACTGGTCAATTGTAAGTTCAGAGGGAGGAACAGCTTTTCCAAATCCCGAACCGCTTTTATAAGACACAATATAATCACCTTTCTTCACTTTACCCAGGACCCTGACAGGAACCTGCCCCATAAATCCTACCTTTTCACATAATGATTCACTTATACTGTCGGGAGGCATGTTGCCAAGAACAATAGGTGATCTGGAAACGACCATCAGCATCTCAGCCCCTTCGGTCCTCTTTGTGATTTTACCTCCGTAAACTCCGACAACCTGACCATATCCGATCTGCTCTTCAGGGTAAAGCCGTGGAAGCCATTCTGCATAATCACCTGATCCTGACTCGTATGCAACTCCAAGATTTGAAAATGCAAATATTTCATATTCCGCAATTTCTGCGATCAGCAACCCTGAATTGGCTGCTTCAATAGCAACATTTCCCGGATCAACCAAAATAGCTGCTGCCGCTATAGCAATATTCGCTATCTGAACGGCACTCTTCGCAGCAAACATCGCCTGGTCAAAAATAAACTCTGGGTCGGTATAGACATCCGCATCAACCTGACCTTCTATCCTGCCCTGTATGCCGGTTGCGTCCCAGAAAGTGACGAAGTTATTATCCGAAGTTCGCGAGCCGTCAATCATTATGCCTATTCCCTGATTGCTTCCCTGAACTCTTAACGGATAAGCATCATATTGATCATCGTTACCGCTGATGTCGGCATTTACAGTTACCTGGCCATTTAATGCACTTGAAAAATTAACTGTAAGAACATTATCCAGTGTACTTGTTCCCGTTACCGCCAAACTGCCGGTAAGATTTGTCGGACTGCCATTGGCTACTTCAAGAGAGCTGTTAAGTGTTGATGCTCCGTCAATGATCATAGTTCCTGTTGCAGTAATATTTCTGTGAAATGCATAGGGAACAAAATATAAAGATTGAAAGCTAAGCTCTGTAAAATCGCTTCCTGATTCACCAAGGCTTATCTCTACCTTCAGATCTTTTGGCATTCCATCCCAGTCAATTCCTGTAAATATCGCCGGACTTGAAGCAGTCGTCGTCCCCAACCCGATAGTCAGGTTAATCATTCCGTACTTATCTGTTATTGTTGATTGTACTTCCTGGTATTCAATAACTTCATTTTCATCCTGTATGGTAAAACGGATTGTCAGAGCCTGGTTTGGAAGATAATTACCGGTTATATCAACACCCGGAATTTCCTGTGCATCAGCATCTATTATAACAGCCTGATATGTTATTCCATGAGACTGACCTGATAATTTAAATGCTGCCATCAGGAATATTGCAAATAATATTATTTTTTTCATTGATCTTAATTTAGCCGGTTGATTACTATTTCCAGGATTTGTACCCAGGCAGGTTAACATATAAGCCAAAACCTATATTATGATTGGAGATCCATAATTTTTCCTTATCCTTTTTGTCGCCTATTTTTAATGGAAATCCTTCTCCTCCCATATATTCAGCATAGACTGTGACCAGCCTGTTTATTGAATAACTTATGCCGGCACCACCCCGTGCAAAAATAAAAGGGTACTTAAATTGCTCCACGCCGATAAGATTATAAACTTCATAGTTAATAGTCTGAGTGCCGTGCACCAGTATTTCAGGAGAGATGGTCAATTTGATATACACTGTCAGATCGCTCAACTGACTGGTGGTAAACCTTTTCTTTATTATTTCATAGTCCAGCCCCAGATCGACCCCAATATATTTTGTATCCCAGTCGAAATAATTTCCGACCATACTATCGCTGCCGCTGGCCCCGTATCCGATATAAGATATGCCTGCTGAATAATTCAACCTGTTGACCGTCGAGACAGCATGGTATCCGATCTGCATGAAGAAATTATTACTGCCAAAGAGGTTATCCAGAGATTCCCCGTCAGAATTTTTATAATGGAATGCAGAAATAGCCGTACCTGTTTCAATGTACACCTGTTGCCCGCAGACATATAAAGTGGAGATGGATAAAAATATAAGACATAAGCTCTTTTTCATCTTAGTTTTTGATTATTTTATAATTAATCTGAATATTATTGTTTCTTATTGTCAGGACATATATCCCTCTGTATAAAGAACTTAAATTGATCTGATTGATCTCTTCAGCGGGAATTCTTTCAGTATAAACCGGCTTGCCGGCAAGATCAACTATTTTCAGTTCAAGATTACCTGTTACTTTTTCATTCAGTTTCACAAAAACCACAGATGAAAAAGGAATCGGATAAGCGCTTATATTTATTTTTTCAGTTCCCGTGGATGACTTAACAATCAGAACAGGCTGAATGAAACCCTGCCGGATTTCCAGGTTTTGTTTATTGTAAACACCAGTCAAACCAAACTGGCCTATACTCTGGTACCGAGTGATGAACGTAAAAGTAATGGAGACTGTGAATTCAAAAGGACAGTACTTAATAAAATCGCCAAGGAAAAAGAAATTTCTTTCATTCTGAATGAATTAGAAAAATTCTAATAAACTGAATATTTTCCCCGATGCAGACAACTCCGCAAAGCAATCGATCGATATACCAAATTTAATAAAGAAGTAATAACGAGTCAAATTTTTTTTACCGCTGGTCACTCTTCATTGAATAAAAAGACGAGATTAAATCTTTTGAATAACATACTATTTTCTCCTAACTTTAAAACCATTTAGCACTATTCCATGTTATATTAATCCCTCAGAGTCTTATGAAAACCAAACTCTCTTTCTTGTTTCTTTTGTCTTTTGTCTTTTATCTTTCTTATTCCCAGGTTCCTCAGGGCTTCAATTACCAGGCAGTAGCCAGGAAGACATCCGGTGAACCTGTCGTAAATACATCATTGCCTGTGATGATGACCATTCAGGCAGACTCTGCCGGATCAACTGTTATCTGGAAAGAGCTGCATTCTTCTGTTACTTCGAATGGAGAGGGCGTAATAAATCTTGTGATCGGAAAGGGGGTAAAACAATCCGGTACAGCTTCAACATTTTCCGCAATTGAGTGGAGTATCACTCCGAAATTCATTAAGACCGAAATTGATTACAACGGCTGGAAAACGATGGGAGTAACCAGGCTCTGGAGCGTACCTTACGCAATGACTGCAGGAGGCAGCGGCGCTCCATTCAAAAAGCTCTCAGTTAATGGTGAAACTGCCATTAATGATGAGGCTCTATTCGAAGTGAAAAACAAGGATGGAAACACTGTCTTTGCTGTATATAACGAAGGCGTGAGAGTCTATGTATCAGACGGAGAGAAAGGCTTAAAGGGAGGTTTCGCTGTCGGTGGCTTCGGTACCGACAAGGCCGAATCACAGAAATATCTGGTTGTTTCAAAAGATAGTGTGCGTATATATCTTGATACCAATCCCGCCACTAAAAAGCTGAAGGGAGGCTTCGCAGTCGGCGGTTACGACATGACCAAGGGGACTTCTGTTGAGGATTACCTGCAGGTGACCAGGGACAGCACACGGATATATGTAAAGGAAAATGCCGGAAAGAAATTAAAAGGAGGTTTTGCTGTCGGCGGATTTGATGTCACCAAAGGAATACAAAATATCACTCCTTTTACATCGCTTACAAGTGATAATTATTTCATCGGGCATGAAGCCGGACTTGCAAACACCACGGGAAAATATAATTCATTCTTTGGTTACAGGGCGGGAAGATCAAATACAACCGGAAATATGAATATCTTTTTAGGAATGGAAAGCGGTTTTTCAAATAAAAATGGATGGGGGAACCTATTTATAGGAGATTCGGCAGGATTCGAAAACACTTCAGGGTACTTCAATGTATTTCTTGGACAATGGGCAGGACAGCAAAATACCATAGGGTACTACAATATTTCTCTGGGGAATGGTGCTGGTGCTTATAATCAAACAGGGTGGCAGAATATAAACCTGGGGATGCAGGCTGGATTTAAAAATATCACCGGTTCAAGGAATGTAAATGTCGGAACAGGTGCAGGTGAAAGTAATATTATCGGTTCATTCAATGTATTATTGGGTAATCTTGCAGGCCAAACGGCTTACACTGGTGACGCCAATGTTTACCTTGGAGCTTATTCCGGGAGATATAACCTGACTGGAAGCGGAAATGTTTTTATAGGTTACGGTGCAGGCAGGGATGAAATGAATTCACAACGTCTCTATATCGCAAATAGTGCAACCACCACACCACTTATATTTGGTGAGTTTGACAATCACAAGGTAGTCATCAATGGCAATTCCGGACATAACTGGGCAAACAGAACATTCTTTGTAAATGGCACCGCAGGGGGATTGGCTGCATGGTACAACGACAGCGACATGAGGCTTAAACATGATGTTATCTCCATCCCCGATGCTCTTCAAAAAGTACTTAAACTGAGAGGTGTAAATTTCCTGTGGAACAATCCTTCCGAAGGCATGGAAGGACTCCAGATGGGTTTTATCGGGCAGGAGGCATACGAAGTTGTACCGGAAGTTGTAACTTTAAGGAATGATCGCTTTTCGATGCAGTATGCTCCGATTACAGCATTGCTCGTTGAGGCTGTCAAGGAACAGCAGTCGGTAATTGAGAAACAACAGGCTGAGATTGAAAGACTCAGGGCATTGGAAACCGAGGTGTCAGAACTAAGAGATCTCGTGAAAGGATTTATAAAATAGGCTGAAAGATTCCATGATTATTCTTGAAAGCAGTATCGGTAATTATGTATATAGCAAGGGTAAAAAATACTCTTATTTCGGAGGCAATAATTATCTTGGTCTTGCCAGCCATCCACTTGTGAAAGAGGCTGTAATTCAATCTGTTAAAAAGTACGGTATAAATTTTTCGGCATCACGACGAACAACCGGCACGGCCTCTATTCATCTTGAACTTGAGAAACAGCTTTCGGTTTTTAAGGGGAAACAGGATGCAGTCGTGTTTGCTTCGGGTTACCAGGGGAACAGCATACTCCTGGAAATACTTAAAGATAAATACTCAATAGTACTTGCCGACCAGCTTGCACATGCAAGTATTATGGCGGCCATACCTCGTGAAAGGAAAATGATATGTTATGATCACTGTGATGCGGATAATCTTGATAAGCAGATCGGTTATAATAACATATCCCGTCCTCTTGTAATCACCGATGGTATTTTCGCCCTCACCGGTGAAATCGCACCGCTCGATAAAATATATTCTGTTGTAAAGAAATACAAAGGAATACTGGTAGTAGATGATGCTCATTCAACGGGTATTCTGGGTAAAACAGGAAAAGGGACACCTGAACATTTCAATCTTCCTGAAAGCGAAAATATTTTCCAGACAGAAACAATGAGCAAGGCTCTTGGAGGTTATGGAGGTTTCATCACCGGGGATAAACTTCTTACAGAACTTATCAGGGAAAAATCGGCAACATACCAGGCATCTACTGCTTTACCGCCTCCAGTCGTTGCGGCCGGTATAGCATCTCTTAAAATCATTCATGATAATCCTGATTTACGTACTCAGCTGCTATGGAAAGCCAGCAACCTGAGAAAACAAATTGCCGGACTTGGCTTTCAGACCACTACAGACAACACACCCATTATTCCTTTAATGTTCTCTTCATCGGATAAGGCAAAAAACCTCTCCTTTTTACTTGAAGAAAATGGGATTTTGGTTCCTTTTATGAATTATCCTTCTAAAAAGGAAATGCACCTGTTAAGAATTGCGGTTACTGTTAGTCATTCTACTGCTCAGACAAATATATTGCTCAGGAAACTTAAAAAATGGATAGAAAAAAATGGGAAAGAATAAAATCACTAAAGTAGTTATTGATCCGGTTAACATAAAGCTGGATGAGCCATTCACCATTGCCATCGGCACCAAGTATAACATTGAAAATGTTATAGTAACCGTTGTGCTTGAAAATGGCATTGAGGGTTACGGTGAAGCTGCACCGCTAGAACCGGTCAATGGAGAAAACCAGGCGACCGTTCTGGCCACGCTTGAAAGCTGCAAAGGCTTTATCATTGGCAAGGATATTTCCGAATATAAGGCAATATCCAAAACCCTTAAGTGCGTCTTCTGGGCACAGGTCACAGCACGGTGTGCCGTTGAAATGGCATTGCTGGATGCTTTTACTAAATTAATAAATATCCCCCTGTACCAATTCTTTGGAGGCGTAACAAACAAGATTGAAACTGACTACACAGTCGATATTGTTCCTCCGGAAACTGCCAGGAAAAATGCTGAAAAGTACGCAAGGGAAGGATATCGCGTCCTTAAAACCAAAGTGGGCAAAAAACTGAAAGATGATATTGACAGGATACTAGCCATTAAAGAGGGAGCTCCGTCCTGTGAAATAACGCTTGACGCCAACCAGGGATATTCTCCTGCTGAGGCAGTTCACTTCCTGGAAGTGCTTGAAAAAAACAACATCCGTCCCATCCTGTTTGAACAACCGGTTATTAAAACCGACCTGCAGGGTATGAGATTTGTCAAAGACCATACATCGGTTCCGATCGCGGCAGATGAATCAGTATTTACCAGTGCTGATGCAATAAATGTAGTCAGAACAGGATGTGCCGATATAATAAATATCAAGATAATGAAATCAGGTATTATCGAGGCCCTCGATATCGCAGCAATAGCACGCAGTTCAAATATAAAACTGATGGTTGGGTGCATGCTGGAAACCAGGCTCGCTCTTTCATGTTCAATTCACATGGTGGGAGGCCTTGGCGGCTTTGATTATATCGATCTCGACCCACACCTTTCTCCCGGACAGGAGCCTTTTAAAGGCGGTCCGGATTACACAGCTCCGTGTTATTCAATTTCGGACGATCAGCCGGGTATAGGTGTCCAGAAAAAATAATGATTATGCGATATATCAAGACAATATTCCTCGTGGTTCTTGTCATCTATGGATGCTCATCACCTGCAACTTATGATGTTCTGATCAAAAACGGTCGGATAATTGATGGCTCCGGATCTCCTTCATATAAAGGAGATATTGGCATTAATGCCGACACGATTGCCTTTATTGGCCATCTGAAAAATGCCGGAGGAAAGACAGTAATTGATGCAGAAGGATTAGTAGTTAGTCCGGGATTTATAAATATGCTCAGCTGGGCAGTTGAATCACTTATTGAAGATGGAAGATCCCAGAGTGATATAAGGCAGGGTGTGACTCTTGAAGTACTCGGAGAAGGAGATTCCTGGGGCCCTTTGAATTACAGGATGAAGGAGCAGATGAAAAAAGACCAGGGCGACATTAAATATGATGTTGAATGGACTACCTTAGGTGAGTATCTTGAGTTTCTTGAGAAGAAGGGAGTCTCAACAAACATTGCTTCTTTTGTCGGCTATTCTACACTGAGAATTTATACAATAGGTTATGAAAACCGTCCCCCTTCGCAGGGGGAACTCGACACAATGAAACTGTTAGTGCGCCAGGCTATGGAAGAAGGAGCTGTCGGCCTGAGCTCTGCCCTCGAATATGTGCCTGCTTCTTTTGCCGATACCGAGGAGCTTACCGCCCTTTGCAAAGTTGCGTCGGAATATAGCGGCATGTATATTTCCCATGTAAGAAATGAAGATGACCGCCTGCTGGAAAGTATGGATGAACTTATCAGCGTGGCTAAAGAAGCAAATGTCAGGTCTGAAATATATCATTTCAAACAGGTCGGAAAAACAAACTGGGATAAGCTGGATGCAGCTGTCATGAAAATTGACTCGGCAAGATCAGCCCGGCTTCAGATAACAACCGATATGTACAACTATACCGCCAGCTC
>JAPLDY010000236.1 GCA_026391595.1 Bacteroidia bacterium | reverse complement strand
CTTTCAGATTATTACAAGACAGAAGATACGATCACTGCACTTGGTATCGGCGAAGCGCTTGTAACCGCACTTAATGAAAAAGGGATACCCACACCGCTAGCTGCAACGATGCTTCGTTCACCAATGAGCAGGATGGATATACTTACATCCGATGAAATAAATTCCATCAACCGGGCATCGGAACTGGTAAGCAAATACAACCAGACAATCGACCGGGAGAGCGCCTATGAGATATTGGGTAAAAAAGTCGAAGCCATCGAAAAAGAAAAGTCCGACGAGGCAGCCCAGGATGAGTGGGAGAAGAAACAGAAAGAGATGGCGAGAGAAGGCGGTGGCGGCTGGGGAAGAACAACACCCCGTACTTCCGGTACATCGCGAAGCAGACGTAGTACAGTCAGTCCGGTAGTTAAAGTGCTGACAAGCGCAACCTTTATCCGCGGCGTAATGGGGATCCTTAGAAAGGTGATGTAGTCACTTATCTTTTTACCTTAACGCTGTCGACAAGGTATTTGGAATCTCCTCTCCAGAAGACAGCGCCGTTCATCTGTCTGTAATGTACAATGATATTATCTCCCTGGAGTGTGTCAAATTGCCTTACAAGGTTCTTATTGATCACAGTAAACTGGAATTTTTCCGAAGCAAGTGCGATATCTCTTGAGGATGCCACACTGCTTAGGACCATTTCTCCTTCGTATGTCTTTACGAAAGTTCCTTTATGAGAGAATTTCTGAAGTAATCCTGCCCTGTAGCCTTCACTGTAGGTATAGAAATATTTCCAGTAAATAATACCGGCAAGGAATATTACAGCCAGTGTAATTACCCACTTGAAAAATCTTTTCGTCTTTTTAAGAAAGCCGCTTTTAGCGGGGGATATTGTTGATTCGGTATCCTTGCTCATGATGATTATTTTTTATGTGATTCGTGCAAAAAGGTCTGCTCTTTGTGGGGTTTCCATTGAATATGATTGTCAGAATATTCAGAATAAGTTGCTTTTTGTCAGTTTCAAGGCCAAAGTACAAATTTAATAAAAAATTCATCCCTTAATCCTTATTGCAACGAACTGAATAACCAATATGCTTTCAGAAAGGAGAATTTAAAAATTTGAGCGACCTTTCTCCTTAAATCCTAGAATATTATGACTGGCTGACGCCAGTGAGGTTCACTCTCCGGCCCTGAAGTATGTCCTGAATGCCGGGTAATTTAATGGAGGCTTTATAGTATCCGGCGCAACCGCTATAATATTAAACCTTTCAGCAGGCAATGCCTTGTCGCGACCAAGGTAATTTGACATAAAGCCTGTCTGCATAATTCTGAGTGAATCCAGTTTTGCATTAAGCTTTTCCGAACCAATGTAAGACCGGCATAGAATATTCAGCTGCGGATTCTCTTTTATTGACGATGAAGAGGGTTTGCGAAGAAGATAATTAACAAGCATGCTGTCGGCAAAATTCCTTTCGCTGATACCCTTGTTTTTGTTCTCACTAAGGAATTCTTTTCTTGACAGCAGGTACGCAAGAGAATCGGCTGCTTTTGATCTGTCGATGCAATAATAGAAATCGGCATTGAGTCCCGGCTTTTTACCAAGTATATCCGCAATAATATCCACCGACTTCATATTTTCTTCATCTGGCGAAGGCTCCATGAATTCAAGCTTTATTTCCTGAAGAGACGCAGGATCAACTTTATATGAACCTGCCAGAGCATTGAAGGGTGAGGCGGCTGCTTTGACAAACAGGTTCCCTATGATACGGAAAATTATCTTCCCCAGGTTTTTGATTTTTACCTCATCACCTTTCGATTCTACCGGTGCCTTCAGATCAATTATGCCATCCTTGTCGGAAAGGACCCCCAGCGCAAGACGGACAGGGATCTTCATCTCACAATTCTTATCTGTTCTTTCTGCCAGGGTAAATTTTCTGAAATAAAGGCTGTTGTTGCTC
>JAPLDY010000083.1 GCA_026391595.1 Bacteroidia bacterium | reverse complement strand
TTTGGCAGCAATGGCAGAAACGGGAGAAACAGAGATATTCCGGCCATACTGAACATATTGCCGAAATTAGCACTGGTTGCCATGAATACATATTTGAGTGTGTTGGCAAATGTCATTCTTCCTTCACGGACACCCTGCACCAAAACGTCAAGTCCTTTTTCAAGCAGGACGATATCAGCAGCATCTTTAGCAACATCGACAGCACTTTCAACAGAAATGCCTACATCAGCAGCATGCAAAGCTGATGCGTCATTTATGCCATCGCCCATGTACCCTACTACATTCCCGGCTTTCTTCAGAGCAAGAATTATACGTTCTTTTTGATTAGGTTCGATTTCTGCAAAAACGTCCACTGCTCCAACTTTCTTCATTAATGCGGAATCGCTCAGATGGCCAAGGTCTGAACCTGTCATGATTTTTGTATTCTTCAATCCAATCTGTTGACTGATATTAGCAGCTACAAGGTGATTATCGCCTGTAATTATTTTCAGGCTAACCCCCAGGTTTTTCAGTCCGGTAATTGTCTCAACAATATTTGGCTTTGGAGGGTCGGAGAGAATCAGGAATCCTGAAAAAGTCATACCCGATTCATTATCTTTGCTTATACGGGAAACTGAATCCATTTTCTTGAAGGCAACTCCGAGGGTTCTGAAACCCTTACTGCTGAATTCCTCAAAGTGCTTCTGGATCCGGTTCAGGAATTTGGCAATATCGACAACATCTCCATCTTCAGTTTCTGCCGAAGAACATACCTCGAGAATATTTTGAAGGGCTCCTTTGGTAACCATAAGGTGGGTATCATCATGTAAAACAAGGATACTCAGTCGCTTGCGTATAAAATCATACGGAATTTCGTCCTGCTTAATGTAACCTGACAGATCAAACTGCTTTTGATTGCGAATAGCCTCGTCTATCGGATTAGTAAATCCGGTTTCGTAAAAAGCGTTTATATACGCCTGGAGAAGTACTTTTTCGCTCGTATTGCCATCTATATCAAGGGCAGACTGAAGTTGCACGACACCTTCGGTCAGGGTACCGGTTTTGTCGGAGCAGATAACATTCATACTCCCGAAATTTTCAATCGAAGAGAGTCGTTTTATGATTACTTTTTTTTCGGCCATTCGTTTGGCACCATGCGAAAGGTTGATACTGATAATTGCCGGAAGTAATTGAGGTGTTAAGCCAACAGCCAAAGCCAGAGAAAACAGGAATGAGTCCATAATGTGACGTCCCAAATATACGTTAACGGCAAAAATACCGACCACAAGTATTAATGTAACTTCCATAAGGAAATAGCCAAAACGACGAATTCCATGCTCGAATTCTGTTTCCTGAGGTCTGAGCTTTAAGCGTTCGGATACCTTTCCGAATTCTGTTTCTTTTCCTGTGTGTACAATTAGTGCAGTTGCAGTGCCGCTCACAGTATGTGTCCCCATCCAAAGAACATTAGTCCGCTGACCAAGAAGAGTTTCCGCAGGCAATACTGCAGCCAGTTTTTCAACCGGGAAAGTCTCACCTGTCAGCATTGCCTCATCAACGAAGAGATCCTTAGATTCCTGTACCAGACAATCGCCGGGCACTATATCGCCAGCACTCAGGACAATAATATCTCCTGGTACAATTTGCTCAACCGGAATTTCTTTAGCAATTCCATCGCGTACAACAGATGCCTTAATCTGAACTATTGAAAGAAGTTTTTCTAATGCATTCGATGCTCCTCGTTCCTGCCAAAATCCTAACAAGCCGCTGACGATGACAATTAATAAGATTATAAATGCATCAGCGCGATCATGCAGAAAAAATGACAAACCCGTTGCGAAGAAAAGGATTAAAATTATAGGACTTTTAAATTGGGATATAAGAAGTGTAAACCAATCTGAGCGTTTTTTTGGCTTTAGAAGATTCGAGCCATAGAGTACGAGCCGCTTTTGGGCTTCATCGCTTGTCAATCCTTCCTTTTTTGTTTCAAGATTCTGGAGCATCTCAGTCATGGAGATACTCCAAAAAGCAGGGGGAAACTGGCTCATAATAATTTTTCTTTCTATAAATTTCCGGAAACAAGACATCCAACGCGTGCCACAGTTTCAATTGCTATTGCCGCAAATGCGGCTCCATAATCCAGATCAATATTGTCAAGTGTATCTTTTGTATCGTGATAACCACTTCTGTTGATATCATAGTTTTCCATAAAGAGAACCACCGGAACACCTGTATCAGAAAAAATCTGGCAATCAGTATTAAATATCGAGCTGTGAGGATTATACCTTGTACGTACTTCACCGTCCAGATGTAGAAATTTTGCAATTTCAGGGATCTGTTCGATTCCGGAAATTCGCTTCCCGCGACTCCTGGATTGCCTTTGCGGATCCTTGTTCCAGCCGGCAATACTATTATTCCATATCTGGTTTGCCAAATGTGCCTGCCATGCAAGGTGTAAAGAAGCTGCACTTTTACCCGGGGAAATCTGAAAAATATCCTGATCATTTTCGCGGTTATGGCCGATCATATCCATAATAAATACCCCTACGATTTCGATATCAGACAGTTCAGTAAATGTATCATTGCCTGTTTTTAACCTTATCCTTTTCTCAACAAGTGACTGACAGAAATTCCTTGCCCCCATGCAATCTGAAGGAAATTCCTCTCCGGTCAGGTGTATCAGCCAGATATCACGTTCGAGCCTACCCTCTTTAGACAGACCGAGGAATATAGGTGCAGCCTGCAACAGAGTTGAACTGGCAGAATAGTTGTCATCAGCACCATGGGCTGAAAGACGTGCCCCGGATCCGCCTCTTCCTTTGTCATAAATGTCTTCCATATAGGCAGTATCATAATGATCTCCAAAGACCACTGCTTGCTTCCGATTCCTGCCTGGTATCACAACCAGAATGTTTCTCTCATATGTTTCCTCTTTCTGGTTACCATTCCATCCGCCAAACAGTGAATACTCAAAGTCTGTATGCCATTTAAAAGGCAGTTCGCCGCAAACAGCAATCCCTTCCATACCTGCATCAGCTATTCCCTTGCGGTGACGCGCAATAAAATAGTCACCCAGACTCTCAAGATCACGATGCTGCTTCTGAATTAAAGCAAGTGTTGTGCTGTCCTGTGCAATATCGGCATTATCCTTGTTTATGAACTGAGCATGGGCAAGGTACCTGATGTCGTTCCACCAGTTTTCCTCAAATCGCCGTGTTGCTGTTTCTGAATAAGTTATTACTTCAGGCAGGACAGGTGTCTTTTGTGATTCAATAATTTCTGAAAATGCTTTCTGCATCTTTGTTCCTGCTTCCTGCGTTGTAGAATGAACAGTCAGCTCACCGAGCCACTGCTCAAGACTTTTTTGTTTTGAGATGTTCAGAAGCCCGCGTGCGTATGATCTCTGTAAGGGTTTTTCATCCTGCATATGCCATGCATCTAATAACGAAAGTATGTTCATTGATGTCTGGTGAGCATAATGATCGCTGCCGTTCTTAAAATCATTCAGAGCAGAAAGGTAGAGTTCACGTCTCAGAAGACGAGGCCACATATCGACAGGATGACGCATCTCCCTGTCATTCTTATGGTAACCGGTTATATATCCCTTGAGCATATCAGTTTTAAGCACAACATTATCCGCCCCTGAAGGCAGATAAGCTACCAGAGGACGGTGAAGATATACATCATATTCGCCGACACGCATTGGAGGAAAAAAGAAGCGATATCCAAAAAGGCCACCCTCAAGAATAGCTTTTTCGGCCTCCATTATTTTCTTTCTTGTTGCATTTGGACCATCAAGCAACAGCTCAAATTTGTGGTTCCAAAGATGGCTGTTACGGGCTAAAGGTTTATCATATAATCCCATAGCGTCCGGTTCAGTGCTGAATAATACCTTGACCAGCTTTATTTTGTGAGCAACTTCATTAAGCTCATCCTGATATCTGTGCAAACGCTGCCAGCGATGGGTACGAAGAAAAGAGTCTCGCAAAAGTTCTCCTGTAATTGTATTATCTGAACCTGGACGAGGTTCATGGATCCATCCGGACTGGGCAATTTTTAATCCTCCGATCCCTCTGTTTCGTTCTGCCAGATTAAGGAGAGGTATCTGACCAGCCAGCGGAAACTCCTTTCTCAACTTTTCATAACCGGGCATACCCCAGAATACAAGACTGCCCGGGAAGGGGAGCAATGATAATCTGCCTGAAAGATATAGTTCCCTGATCGCGGAAGGTAATGAAGCGAACGGCCTGAAGGTAAGCAGGTATCTAATCTGATTGAAAGAAGAATCACCGTTTATGATAAATGGTTCTGTCCAGGATGGCAGAAAAGTTTCCGATGGCATAATCCTGAATCCTGCTTCAAAAAGAGATTTACTGTCAAATAACTTCTCATTATACGCATTTGAAAGTATGCTGATAAAAAAAGAAACCGATTCATCTGCAGAAATTTCAACCCCGGGAGATGTATAAAAATTCTTCCAGAAGGCTGATTCGGGATCATGAATGCTGTTACCAAAAAGAGACCAGATTATTCTGCCTTTATCATCCTGTGAACGTGAAAGCATAAGCGGCAGTAGAGTCACATATCTTTCATGTGATAATGTTCCTGCTTTTGACGCAATTTCAGGAGGCCAGTAAGGATTGTCTTTCAGATTTTCTCCGCCATGGCCATGTATATAATGTTCAGTTATCCCCTGGCCAAGCTTAATAAGGTTATTCATTATCTGTTGGCCGGCATGTTCAATGCCAGGCCGGAGTTCATATTCCTCCTCCAGCTCGGTAATGTTCCAGCCAAAAAGATCATCATCGGAGAATAAAACGCGATCTATCTCACCCAATGGTTTTCTTCCCACCATTGGGGAAGGCATGAATTCAGAATATGCAGTAATAGGATAACAGCCATCACAACTAAACCATGGATAACCCTCAGTCATTTTTTGCCAGCCACAGGATTCTTTATTTGCCATAATTGTTAATTTAATTCCGGAATTTAAGTCAGCTATTTTCGGGCATATTAAATCAGGATCTGATTAGTAAATTCTCACATAATCATATCAGGTCAAAACAGGCTGTTGATCTGAATTTACTTCACTATCCTGTTCAAATCTGGCATTCAGGTCTTTAATAGATCCAAGACTTTCCATGAGGTCAGGCAAGTAATCAGTCTGACCAATAAACGTCCACAGGTAAGCAACAATTGAATATATCTTTCCCGTTGAGAATTTATCGAGATCAACACAAATAAATAAAACAACTATGAATATTATTACAAGCAAAGTCTTCACAATAGTAAAGCTAAATGAATTCCACCTGGCAATTCTGACTTTTGGAGCAACCATATTGTAAAAGAAATTATGGATTTTGGAAGTATCACGATTTTCAATCAGTTTATATAGTTCTTCCTGGTTGTCATGAATATCTTTCTGAAAGAATGTTATTTTTTTCCGGTTCAAATTATTTATGAAGGCGACAGGTGCAACAACAGCAAGACAAACTAGTCCTATCCGGTAATCATAGAAAAACAATGCAATTACTGCTCCTACTGATGCTGATAACTGCCACATCATTTCAGGTAAACGCTCTTTAAAGAATGTTATATACTCTTTGACAAGTTCCGCTCTTACCAGCATTTTCGAATACTGGTCTCCTCTTGATTTTGATTCATCAATGACTTTCGTGGCTACATCCGCGTACATCCTTCCAAATATACCTCCGTTATAAAGCCTGTGCAGCGATCCTCCGACAACATTGATAAAATAAACCAGTATCCAGACAAAAAGAGGAATAAAATAGTCTATATTTTCATGGTCATAAAAGTGACCAATCAGCGCATCCAGAAGCTTTCCGAAGAAAGTCGGTTCAATTATCCAGGCAATATTTTCTACAAGTACAAAAAGCAGTACAAGGCCTACTGAATACTTGTACTTTGAAATTATCTCTTTAATAGTCATATAAACCTGATTTAAATACTTACTAATTTATAAAATAATAAAATACTACTGCTTAGGAAATGATGTACTTTTACTTAAGTTGGAATATTTTACAAAAAATAAGTAAAATTTAGCATCTTCAATTCGTTAATCGACAGAGTATCATGAAGAAAATTGTACTGTTCATAATAATCAGTCTGACAGCAATAAGTTGGACATGTCCCAAGAAGATAGGAGGTATTTACCGTTATTTCTACGGGGTAAAGGGGAATTATAATATTTGGATAATAGATGGGAATAGAGTCAGGCAGAAGATTTACAAGGAATTCCTTTATGGCGGCAATGAACAGCGATATATATTTAATCCGAAAGGTGAAATATGGATTGATAATGCCATTTCGTGCGAAGAGTATGATCTCACTGTCGCTCATGAGCTGAACGAAAGGCATTTAATGGCAAAATTCGGATGGACATATGAAGCTGCTCATGATTCTTCCTTATCACTCGAACAGGTCATCAGGCATAAAAATCAGGAAATATGCATTGCTTACGAAGCTTCACTTAAAAAGGTCTCTGTTCTCGACTCATACAATAAAAAGGAGATCAGGAATCTTCCCGATAGCATAAAGCTTCAGAATATTTACCGGATTCCGGAAGGGACCAGAGAAGGAATTTCGATCTGGATTGTTGATGGTTACCTCATACGTAAAAATTTCTATCCTGACTTTGGTTTTAGCGGTAACGATCTGGCATATCATTTCATTCCGCCGAAGGAGATCTGGATCGACGGCCAGATATCATGTGAGGAAACTGAATATTCAATTGCTCTTGAAATGAAGGAGCGCCAGCTTATGACCGAAGGCAAGTCCTATAGTGATGCATATGAGGATGCGGTTCAGATGGTTCAGCGACAGAGGGAATCAATGGAACGCCTCGCCAAATCCCATTTTAAAATTGCCATTCCCGATTCACTGGAAAGGGATGCCGGAGTTATTGATCCGAATGAAAAAGAGCTTTCTGTGGTTTCCCTCATTTTAGAGCCCTGATGCAGTTTACTGAAGACTGATAATATCAGCCTAATAAATAGGTTCAGAATAGTCTACCGGCCAGAGCTGGAAGCGCTCACTATGTCCTGAACCATTCTTGTAACGCTTCGGAAATCTATCTTCCCTGTGCTCATCATCGGCAGCTCATTAATAACTATGAATTCCCTTGGAAGAGCGATGATGGGTAATTCATTCAGCATCATCCTCAGTATATGAGTCTTGTTTACCTCATTCGAAGTAGTTGCCACAATATATGAGCCCCTCTTCAGATCCGGGACCTCAACCACACAACAGGAAACTCCCTCCGGAAGCAGCTTCTCCAGAATATTCTCTACCTTAACCAGGGAGACCATCTCTCCTCCTACCTTTGCAAACCTTTTAAAACGGCCTGCATGCCACAGGAAGCCATCCTCATCAAAGAATCCCATGTCGCCGGTATTGTACCAGCCATCAGACAGGACTTCAGCCGTGAGTTCAGGATCATCATAATATCCTTTCATAACAGAGTCTCCTTTTACCATGATCTTTCCAACTTCTCTGATCACACACTTTTCCCCAGTCTCAAAATTATCAATTCTTACCTGAACATTCGGAAGAACTTTACCGGTGCTGCCAGGTCTGTTAAACTCATATGAGTTTACGGATATTACCGGAGAGGTCTCAGTGGCTCCATAACCCTCAAGAAGAGTAACTCCATGCTTTTTCATATAGCCTTCCCTCAGCGCATCCGGACATTTATCCGCACCAGCTACCATAAGCCTGAGTGATTTAAAATCGCCCGGGTCCGATTTATTAAGATAGCCCCAGAAGAAGCTTGGGGTTCCAACCATTATTGTCGGTTTCTCATCACGTGCAATACTGCTGATAGTCTGGAAATCAAGAGGATTGGGATAAGACACCATCGTCATACCATAATAGAATGTCACCCAGAGATTTACCGTCAATCCAAATACATGGAAGAATACAAGGTTAGCTAGGAGAATATCTGATTCGCTTATATGAATATATTCTCCAAAACTTTCAATATTCGATGCAATATTACGGTGAGACAGCTGGACAGCTTTTGGATCTTTTTCACTTCCGCTTGTAAATAAAATAACAGCAGTGTCATTTTCATCCCCTCTATGAATCATTTTAAGGATCATACTTACAGGAAGCTTCGTTTGCAAAGCAGCTTTCAGCTTATCGCCTGTAGTAACACCTGCCATTATATCTTCAATCAGCACCATACCTTCAATCAGAGGGCAGCTGATCTTTTCCAGTAATGCTTTGGAAGTAATTATCGTTCTGAATTTGCATTTTTTTTGAGCATACTTTGCATTCGCTTCAGCTCCAGTTGAATAGTTTATCATAACAGGTATTCTGCCGCTCATCAGCGCCCCGACTGTAGCCAGCGCACAACCGGCGGAAGTAGGTATCATAATACCTATGAATCCCTCTTCATACTTTTGAAATTTTGAGCTCAGGATCAGAGCTCCGATCAGAGCCCTTGAATAAGTAACATTCTTCCCGGTTGCCTTATCAATAACTGCTAACTTTTTGGCATGTTTCTTTGCCATCCGTACAAACTGCTGATGAAGTAACATAACTGTAAGAGTTAATTAGGTTTTACTTAAAAAGTTCAGGGGCCTAATATAACAAAATATGTTATAAATTAAATTGTACAGAATATTTCATTCGAATAATATAAAAAATGTTAAATCTTCGTTTTATGCTGATATTATGATATTTACAAACATATACTGAAGGTTTTTAGAAATGTCTATACCTTCCGGTCGAAAATTAGTAATTGATTTCAGCATGTTGGAAGACATGAATCGGTCGTTAAAGAAATAAAACAAAAGGAAAATTATCCCGTTCCGGGTGAATGAGAAGGAGAGAAAAAAATTAACTATAACTTTTTCTCAAAGATCCTGTACTTCCTCAGCGGTTTTGCATTGAGCTTTTTAATAGCATTATTCATCGGGGCATTATCTTCAAGAACATAGTTGATCTCCATCCAGGTCTCAGGTGTATAGAGCGACTCACAGAGGGCTCGATATAAAAGGCTGTCTATACCTTTACCATGATACTCCGGAATCACTCCAAGGGCAAAAAGGCGATAATTATGTAACTTTGGTATTCCAAGAAGAAGTTTAAGCCATCCGAATGGAAAAAGATGCCCATTCAAACCTTTCAATAACCGGTTTATATCAGGAAGAGTAATTGCAAACCCGACAGGTTTACCTTCAGGGTCTTCTGCAAAAATCACTCCTTTTGGCTGAATGATTTGCTTCAGATCATGCGCAATGGCATCTGCCTCTTCCCTTGTAACAGAAGTATAGCCCCAATTGTTGATAAGGCTCCTGTTAGACAGATCAATAACCTTCTGCACCTCTTCATCATAGTTCTTCATATCAACCTGCCTGACATGTACTCCATATCGCTTTACAACATCATCGGTAAGAGTCATTATTCTATCAGGTATGATGTACCCATCCTTTATTGAAATATAATAAACCAGCAAATCCTTGATCTTTTCCAGGTTAAAAGATGCCATATGATCAATATAATAAGCCGGATTATAGGGTGCCATCACCACTGGCGACGGAGTGAAGCCTTCAACAACCAGTCCCCATTCCTGCGATACAAAGCTCCATGGCCCTCTCATTTTTGTCATTCCCATATTCCTGAGCCAGTTTGCTGCGGTCTCAAAAAGCATAGCAGAGGCTTTTATATCTTCAATGCATTCGTAATATCCGAATAATCCTATCGGTTCTTTCCAGGTCTCCAGGGCCAGTCTGTCTATGAAAGCGGCAATGCGTCCTATTACCTTTTTATTTTCCTCCAGGAGGAACAATGCATATTCGCAATGACAAAGCGTCGGATTACGCTTCGCATCGAACTGACTGAATTGCTCATCCAATAACGGTGGCACCCATATCGGATCATTCTTATATAGCTTGTAAGGAAGATCAATAAATCTTTTCAGATCAGACTTTGAAGTAACCGGGTGTATATTCATTTATCAAAATATTGGAACTACTTCTTATATGTGGACAGTAAGTTAAGTTAAAATACTTAATCTGACTAAACGGATAAAAGAAATGAAAATCTTTAAAATTGAAAAGTATTCTCTTCTAATAATTCTTAGGTTTTTTAGGATGAGATGAACATTTGATTAATCACCAAATCTATAGCCAATCACTGATTCAGTGATTAAAAGTTCAGGCTTTGAGGGATTATCTTCTATCTTTTTCCTGAGCCGAGCAATAAAAACTCTGAGATATTGTGTCTGATCTGAGTAACTGTGTCCCCATATTTCTTTTAACAGATACTGATGGGTCAATACTTTTCCCGAATTCCTTGCCATTAAAGCCAGCAAAGAAAACTCGGTCGAGGTTAATTTTAAAAGATTATTATTTTTCTTTACTATATGCCCGGCCAAATCAATAAACAATGGGCCAAATGATAATTGCGAGCTGGCAACTGCTTTAACAATATCTTCTTCGGAATTTCTGACTGAAAGTATTATTATAGGATTCTGATATCATTCCCTGAGCTTTTTAAGAACAGATAAACCAACCTAATCCGGCAGACCCAGATCAAGCAATATTAAAGCCGGATTATAAGTAGCAGCCGAAACAATAACTTCTTTGGCTGTTGAGGCTTCAGATATATTATATCCGTTAAGACTCAACGTAATCTCAAGAAGTCTCCTGATCTGTACTTCATCATCAATAACCAAAATACTGTTGTCAGTCGCAATTTTTATATTATAATAAAATTTTATTCAGATCAGGAATTTCAGTTGGAATTTTAACTGTAATAATCGAACCTCCGTTTTTTCTATTTCCAATTGTCACATTGCCATTATGTGCCTGAACAAAACCTTTAACTATGGAAAGCCCTAATCCGGTTCCACCTGAAATACTTCCTTTGAGACGGTAGAATTTATTAAAAACATTCTGCAGCTCATCCGGAGGAAAACCAGGACCTCTGTCCATAACCTGCAAAGTCATTATTCCATTGTCATAAAAAGCTTTAACTCTCAGGTTTATTGAAGCAGAAGCATACTGGATTGCATTATAAATCAGGTTGTAAAGTACCTGTTCCATTAATCCGAAATCGATCTTTACAAAAGGCATTTCGTCAGGAATAACAACATGAAGGTGGAATGGTTTGAGTTCATCCTGGAGGTTTTCAGTGACTTTATTTATCAGATCGTGAATATCGCACCAATCAAGTCTTGGAGTGATCCTGCCGCTTTCGAGTCTGGACATATTCAGGAGATTTTCGATCAGACGGTTTAATCTTTTAGATGCCTTGAATATTTCATGAGAGAGTTCTTTACGGATTTCCTCCGGATGTTGTGTTGTAAGCAGAGAGTCGGAAGCGCCCATAATTGTTGCTACAGGAATCCGCAGTTCGTGTGAAATAGAGTTAAAAAGCGTTTTGTACAGTTTGTCGGATTCGTTCAACAAATAGACCTGTTTAGCCATATTGCGCAGGTATTCCCGTTCGAACTTCCCGGAAATTTGGGAAATAAATGCCTCCCAGAACTGTTCTTCGCCCTGTGTGAATACTCTTGTCTGTTGTATTGCAATAACCCCTAAGTTCATCTGATTCCCTTTTAAAGGGTAAAATGTATAATCGCCGGATGGCAGAGTATCGGTGTGCTTCCCCGCCTTGGTAGAGTGTTGAAACGTCCAGGCTGCAACACTCATGTCATTTCGTGAAAGGATGATGTTTGAATTATTCTGACTATTATATTCAAGTTGGTTTGTGTCATTTTTAAGTAAGATCCGACTATTAAGGTTGAAGTATTTTTTAATATCGTTTTTAGCAATATTTATAACCTCTTCGATGCCTGCAGCAGTTGAAAGTTCTCTGGTAAGCTGGTACAGGGCATTTGTACGTTCCTCACGTATCCTGATCTTCATCTCCTGTCTCTTTATCCTTGATGTCAGTACTCCGCTTAACAGTGCAATGATGAAAAACATTAACAGCATGAGCATATCCTCAGGTTTATCGATATGCAGGGTATAGGGCGGTGGTATAAAAAAGAAATCCCAGATAAGGGCACTTAAGGTTGCAGAGAGAAAAATAGGTCCTGTACCAAAGAAAAACGCAAGTGTAGAAACAACAAACAATAAAGCAAATGATACAACCTGGTAACCTATAAAACCTTTAATAGAAAAACAGATAATAGCCGTAAGTATAACTATTATCGCAGTTATAAAGTATTGGCTGAGGTTTGAAGTAAAGGATGGGAGGGAGACTTTTTCCTTGAACTTATCATCTGATTTTATATCTGAACCGAGAATATAAACATCAATATTACCGCTATAACGAATAAGCC
>JAPLDY010000126.1 GCA_026391595.1 Bacteroidia bacterium | reverse complement strand
GAACTAAAGCCTTTTACCTCCACAGTTGTCCACCCTGAATGGTCAAAAAATGCAGTCCTCTATGAGGTAAATGTGCGGCAGTATACCCCTGAAGGGACCTTCAGTGCATTTGCCGGTCATCTTCCAAGGTTGAAAAACCTTGGAGTGGATGTTTTATGGTTCATGCCAACATTTCCGATAGGTAAAATCAACAGGAAAGGAGAACTCGGCAGCTATTATTCAGTTAAGGATTTCAAGGACGTAAATCCGGAATACGGAACTCTTGAAGATTTCAAAATGGTTATCGATAGTGCTCATAATCTTGGAATGCATGTACTGCTCGACTGGGTGCCGAACCATACTTCCTGGGATAACCAGCTTGCTGTTGATCATCCTGAATTCTACGTAAAAGACTCGACAGGGAAATTTACTCCGCCTATTGGAACCGATTGGACAGATGTAATCCAGCTCGACTGGAAACAGCAAGGGCTGCAGGATTATATGATTGAAGCGATGTCATTCTGGGTTAACCTCGGAGTTGACGGCTTCCGTGTCGATCATCCGCATAATACACCTAAAGAGTTTTGGGAAAGGGCAAGAGTTGAATTGAACAAGATCAGACCTGTTCTCATGCTGGCAGAGCATGAAGGATCCGGAAATTTCATGGAAAAGGGATTTGATATGAATTATGCCTGGGGAATGCACCATTTGATGAAAAGCGTTGCCCAGGGCAAGGACAGTGCGAACGCTGTTGCAAAATATTTTGAAAGAGAATGGGCTGTCTATCCGCAGAATGTCTACAGGCTGATGTTCCTTACAAACCATGATGAAAACTCATGGGCAGGAACGATCGATACAATCTTCGGCAATTCAAAAAAAGCGTTTGCGACGCTTATATTTACGGCCAGTGGAGTCCCTTTACTTTACAGTGGCCAGGAGGCGTGCATCAATAAAAGACTAAGATTCTTTGTAAGGGATACCATTGTGTGGAAGACATGCGATATGACCGGTTTCTACTCAGATCTCATAAAGCTGAAAAAGGGAAATAAAGCTCTCTGGAATGGTGAATTTGGTGGTAAGATGATTAAAGTCAAAACCAACAAGGATAGAAAGGTATTTGCATTTTACCGCGAGAAGGACGAAGACCGAGTCATCGTTTTCCTGAATCTCACAAAGAAGAACGTATCATTTAAGCCTTTAATGAAAGAACTTGAAGGTGAATATACAGAGTACTTCACGCAAGAAAAACTATCTGTTCCTAAAAAAACAAATCTTGATCTTGGTCCATGGGGTTACAAGGTATTTGTAAAATAGTTTTAATTAATCCCCTCCGGGGAGGGGGAGGGGTGGGTTGTTAAAAAAAAACTGTCACAGAGAAAATCCGGAGGAGCACAGAGTGACACAGAGAAATACTCTTTGAGACTCCGTGCAAACTCCTAGGAACTCAGTAGTTATATATTCTAAAATGAAATCATCAAAGCTTTTTTCCATTCTTTCAGTTATATTGATTTTAACGGGTTCTTCCTGCAACCCAAAAACAGAAACCAAAGATCTTGCATCTGTCCCTGCATGGGCAAAGGAGGCAATATGGTACCAGATATTCGTAGAACGCTTCCGTAATGGCGATCCAACCAACGATCCGACCCCGGCCGACATGAAAGGTGCATATCCGGGCTCCCTGCCTGATAACTGGAAGGTGACTCCATGGGGACACGATTGGTATTCCCATGAGGCATGGCTCGACAGTGTTAAAGCCAAAGGATTCTATTCAAAGATCCAGGCACGCAGGTACGGTGGTGATCTTCAGGGTGTGCTTGATAAACTTGATTATTTACAGGAGTTGGGCATAACTGCCATCTACTTCAATCCTCTAAATGATTCGCCATCCCTTCATAAATATGATGCAAGGAATTATACGCATATTGACCGGAACTTCGGCCCTGATCCGGAAGGAGATGCTGCAATGATGGATCTTGAAAATCACGGGAAGCCATCGTCATGGCACTGGACTGCTGCCGACAAGATGTTCCTTAAGGTTATTGAAGAGTGCCATAAGAGAGGCATCAGGTTGATAATGGATTATTCCTGGAATCATACAGGCCCTGAGTTTTGGGCAATGAAGGATATCAGGGCAAAGGGTGAAAAATCAGAATACCGTGAATGGTACAATATTAAAGAGTATGACAACCCTTCGACCCCACAGAATGAATTAAGATATGAAGGCTGGGGTGGGAATAATCCATGGATGCCGGTATTCAGGAAAGATATCATTCCTCCCGACGACAAGGTAATGCCATTCGAGGGGAACCTTCATTCGGAAACACTCCGCGAACATATCTTTGATGTTTCAAGAAGGTGGCTTGATCCTGACCATAACGGTAATCCTGAAGACGGGGTCGACGGGTTCAGACTCGAAGTTGCAGGAGAAGTGCCAATGGATTTCTGGCGCGATTACCGGAAAGTTGTCCGTTCTGTGAATCCAAATGCATATATTATAGGAGAGATCTGGTGGCTGGAATGGCCCGACAAACTTCTCGATCCGAAAGTTTTTCTCGAAGGAGATCAGTATGATGCAATTATGAATTACAGATGGTTCAGGGTGGCCAGAGGATTCTTCGCCCAGGCTGAACCAATACTTACTCCCTCCGGATTTGTAAGTGAGATCGCAAGGATAAACTCCGGGATAAAAACAGACAATCTTCAGGTGATGATGAACGTGGCTGCCACTCATGATTCCCCAAGGCTTTCAACTTCGTTTTACAATAAAACGATGGATAAGTATAACGCAAAGCCATCCGATAATCCCGAATACAAAATCAACAAGCCTGATTCATTGACAAGAAAGGAACAGAAACTTCTGCTTGTGCATCAGTTTACATTTATTGGGGCGCCTCATATATGGTATGGCGATGAGGTAGGCATGTGGGGTGCCGATGATCCGGATTGCAGGAAACCAATGGTATGGAGTGATATTTCGTATGAAGACGAAAAGGCAAATTTTGATCCGTTAAAGCCCAGGCCGACAGATGTTGTAAAACCCGACACCACATTGTTGCGTTTCTATAAAAAGCTTTCAAAAATCCGAAAGGAAAATCCGGAGCTTGTCTATGGTGATCTTAAATTCACAATCGTAGACGATGAAAAGATGGTGCTCGCCTATACCCGCAGCTATGACAATAAAGAGATACTTGTTGTCTTCAACAGATCGGATAAACCTCAACACGTTGATTTAAAGATTACGGAATTAAAAGCTTTTACTATTCTACTTGATTCTGATGGAGTTTACGGAAGAAATCTTGAGCCAGGTACTATCGGAATAGTAATGGAACCAATAAGTGCTCTGGTCATCAGGGGTAGTTTGGAAAAGACCTTTAATTTTTAATGATCTTTATATTCCCTGACCTCAGCGCACTGCGAATCTGAACAAAATATAATCCTGCCGGCGCTTCATAACCACTGACAGTCTTCCCATCCCATTTTATTGGAACAGAGATATCAGTAATTTCGGTTTCAAATTGTCTTATCATCCTTCCGTTTAGATCGAAGATTGTAATAGAAACAGGAGCAGGAACGGCATTCTTAATAATAAAGTTAAATTCCCCGTTTGATGGATTGGGATAAGCCGTGACAAAATTCTCATTCAGGGTAATTTCATGATCTTCGACATCAAGAAGGATCCTGCTAGATGGCATTCTTTTCGTTGTATATAGCCTATACTCACCTGGTCCGAAATTTAGATTTCCATTAATATTGGAAATCGTAACAGAATCGCCTGAAAAATATTCGTACCATTTTCCTGCCACAGGGAACGCCGGATTGATGTCTGCACTTGTTGTACCAAAATTACCGAGAATAACAGCCTTATTATCATTGCTTATCAGCTGCATGCGTTTAGTGAATGATGAAAGCGACCATGTATAAGTTGTGCCGGTGTAAAAAACAGGCTGGGTGGTTTTCAAAATATTCATAAGCTTGTAAAATTGGAACAGCTTATATCTCTTAACATCAGAATAATACTCCCATTTTATTGGTTTTTCACTTGTCCTGCCACCAAGATCTATTGAAATATCATATCCCAGTTCACCGAACTGCCAGATCATTTTTGGTCCGGGAACAGTCAGAAAGAAAAGTACATCAAGCTCCATTCTTTTCAGAGCTGTCTGGAGATCTTTCGTGTTATAGGTCGCTGAAGAAGCGCCGTATGTTAAAGTCTTGTACATAAGCCTCTCTTCATCGTGGCTTTCCATATAGGAAATAAGGTTTGGGACATTCCAGCTTCGGCCAAGGTACGATGCACTGGTAAGGTCAGAAGAAAAACCCATGGCTGCCTCAGAGTATACGTAATTATTGTTTCCCCAGAGCATAATACCGTAATTTGACAATTCAATCTCTTCGGAATTGGGAGCGAAATGTTCAAGAATTACATATGCGTCGCTTTTTACTGACCAGATCCTGGAAGCCATTCTTTTCAGTATATTTATTCTGGAAGCATCATAGGATGAACCATCTCCTGAGGTGTTTGTAAATCCTTTGGTAAAATCGAATCTAAAACCATCGATATTGTATTCAGTAAGCCAGTATTCTGTAATTCTGTCGACAAGCTCCTGTGTATCAGTGCTTTCATGGTTGAAGTCGGCGCCCCATTTATACACCGGGTTCGGCGAGCTTGCATTGAACCATGGATTTGGTGTCTTCATGAAAATCTCGTCAGTACCGTAATGATCGAGGTAAAGCTGAACAAAAGGAGATTGCCCGTTGCAATGATTAAGGACCATATCCAAAATAACTGCAATGCCTCTTGCATGGCAGCTGTCAACAAAGGCCTTCATATCATTCTTTGGCCCATAATACTTATCAGGAGCGAAATAGAACGAAGGATTGTAACCCCAGCTGAGGTTCCCTTCAAATTCGCTTACTGGCATCAGCTCTATTGCATTCACACCCAGGTCGTCGAGGTAATGAAGGGTATCGATCAGTGTTCTGAAGTCGTGTCTGCCAATGAAATCCCTTATGAGCAGCTCATAAATTATGAGTTCTGATTTATCAGGTGGCTCAAAGGTAACAACATCCCATGCATAGGGGGCCTGTGCAGTCTGAAGCACTGAGACCATGCCTGAAGCAGTGTCTTTGGGATAGGGTATCAGGTCAGGATAAGTCTCTGCGGTAATGTAAGAATCATTCCATGGATCAAGAACCTTGTCAGCATAGGGATCAGCTATGAAGAGTGCCGAATCGACAAGATACTGAAACCTGTACTCTTTTCCGGCTTCCAGGCCGTCGATCCTTATCCAGTATCTTTCAGCATCGGGTGTTTTTCTCATATATCCTTTTTCGCGCGCGATCCAGCCCGTGAAATCTCCCACAACAAAAACATTATCCTTATATGGTGCATGCAGGACCAGCGTTACGGAATTATTTCCGGTATAATTTATTCCATCCTTCATGCCGGCAGGCAATTCCTCACTTACAACCGGTTTCCTGACATAGAAATAGAAGGAATCTGCTGAAAAAGAAGGTTTTTTCCAGGCTACTGCCTTAACCCAGAATTCCCCGTACTGGATGGCTGTTAAAGTATCAGTAACAAGATCATGTGTTTTGCCGCTTTTGATAAATACGCCATTAATATAAAGTGATACGGAATCGGCATAAGTCGCAGCCGCTTTCACAGGGATCTTTCTGTTAAGTCCTGTCACAAAGGAGGATTTTTCAGGCAGAATGAACTTTGAGAAGAGCCCTGACGGATATACATCGACAAAAATATCAGGTCTTGTTTGTTTAGAGGCATCTGGACTTCTGAATACCAGACTGATCTGAGTCGCCACTTCGCCAGAGGAGAGTGAATAAAATGTTGCAATATCCGTTATATCCAGCTCATATATATAATTGCCCAGGTACTTCAGCTTCGGCTGGGTTGAGTTAGTTCCCCAAGTACCAATTACATGTTTCCAGGTTGTCCCGCTAATTGTAACACCGGTATGCACATACAGATCACCCGTATAATTCTGAAGAGTACCCTGGTCCTTATATGAAGAATTGAAATAGATCTTAAGAGATTGACCCATCACCGGCAGGTACGGATCGGTTGTGATCATCTGTCCCTCAAGTGGAATGATGAATACTGAAGAAAGCAATATTGTCAGTAGTCTTTTACTCATTGAAAGTGTACTTGTCCGACATAAATTGAATTCCTTTCAAGGTATTTCCGTTGAAATCAAAAAAAGTATTGCAGTCCCATGATGATCCTGTTCCCCACAGATCTTTTGCCGATGAGGTTATCCATGCCGGTTCCCAGGTAAAAATACCTTTGCCTCCGCCTTTAATTATTTCAGCTGTAAGGGCATGCAGATAATCGTACTGTCCTTTTTCAGTAGCCGGATAATCCGGGGTCAATTTGCCGGGATCAACAATATTCCCATAGTTGTCAGCATTTTGTGTGGTCCATGGGTAAATGGTCTCCATGATCATGACATCCTTGTGAAAGCTGCTCTTCAGCAATGAAACATAATTACTGATGTTATTAAGTGTTATTCCTGACCATATATAATAATAGGAGAATCCGATTATATCATAATCAGTAAGACCTTTTGCAGCAAGTCCGTCAAACCATGCATATACGTTTTCAGGTTGTGCGATATGAATTATTATTTTGGGTTTTATGCTTGAGGATACTGATGCATCCCTTATAGCTTTAATGGCACCGTTAAGAAGGTATACGAAATCTGAAGTATTATCCCATCTGTTACCTTTTGGGAGTACAAAACCGGGATTAATTTCATTTCCGGCCTGAACATATTCAGGCATTGCGCCTGCTTCTTCAAGCCTGTCAAGCGTCTTAAGGGTATAATTGTAAATACTGTCGTGGAGAACAGATACCGTTAGTCCGGCCCAAGCAGCAGGAGGAACCTGTTTGGCAGGATCCGCCCAACTGTCGGAATAATGAAAGTCGAGGCACACTGCCATACCCTGGGCTTTGGCTGCAAGAATTCCCCTTTTGACGTCGTAAAAATCGTTATACATATTAGTCAAAGGAGGAGTGTAAACTGTTCTTGTCCATTGAGGATTATGCCATAGACGGAACCTTACAGTATTGGCGCCATATTTTCTGAAGATGGCATAAGGATCCTGAATAATTCCGGAATCTTTATAAATTCCTCCATGATCAATGATCTGATTTACGTAAGAAAGATCAGCCCCCATTGAGAATTGATCATCAGTATAAAAAACTCTGCCATTGGTGTTGTCATCAGTTACCGGCTTACATCCAAGGGTTATCAGGCTTAAGATCAATGGAATAAATCTAATGAGTCTCATGGATTCTGGCATTATGACAAAAAAAAAGGGTTACCGCCAATGGCGGCAACCCGTCGAGGGTGACTGTATAATTACCTGTTGAAGGAACAGCAATATTAGCACCATTTTCATCAAGCTTTCTGTCGGCTTTATCATCGCCATAATTCAGCGTCCAGCCGTCATTAGCCCTGAACTTCATCTCGCCTGCAGTAAGATTCAGGGTAGCTGTCCAGAGGTCTGTAGCAACACTATAGGTCATATTGAAATCATTGTCCCATCCGCCTGGTTGTGCCGGGCCAATAATACCCCAGGTGGTTTTAAGCCAGCTATAGGTCTTCTCAGGAAGATTTGCCTTGATACGATAATAGCCAATTCCACCATTGACTGTAATATTATTTCCTCCCCAGTTTCCGATCTGGAGTGTTCCTGAAGCGCCTCCTGAAACGGGATCCCCAATGGTGTTATCCTGTTCCCATGCAGGTACTTTCAGAAGCTTAAAGCCTGTAGTAGCATCCTTGAACCACATATAACCTTCATATACATTATTACTCTTAACTGAGTATATGCCTGTTGCAGTATTAGCTGCATCCCATCCATTGTGATCTCCCGGAACATAAAGCATAGGGTATAAGATCACTTTTTCATACGGAGTGATTTTAAGAGCAACAACTGAAGACTTAAGGGAAGGCACGCTGTCGTTTATAGTAGACCTTACTCTTATCTCGTAATTTCCAAGTTCACCGGCAATACCGCCTATTGTAAGCACATTCATGTTAAAGTCGGCAACAGAAATAGTTAACTCAGGTTTAGTTGAGCTTCCCACATTTATTGCATCTGCAAAATTATTCCCTGCATTATCAATCTCAAGTGCATAAAGAACAGCGGCTTTAAAACCATAATCCGGGGCAGTCCACGTGAATTTGGCAAGATCCTGAGTCTCAATTGCCTCAGTAAAAACAAATGAAGTTCCCGTTGTTGGGGCAGTGATCTCAGGTGCAGCTGCAGTCTCATTGAGAAATGGTCCTGTCTTGTCCTTCTCACATGATGTGATAAAGAGAGCAGCAGCAATGATCACAAAAAATATTTTGAATTTTTTCATTTCTGTAATATTTTAAATATTAATAACCTGGATCATTCTGTTCAAGGTTTGGATTTGCTCCAAGGTCAGAGTCCGGTATCGGGAACAGGTTGTACTTGGCATCGGTTGCCTGTCCTGCCTGAACTCCACCTTTCCATTGCCACAGGTATGTACCTCCCGTGAAAGCACCAAACCTGATAAGGTCGGTACGGCGGTGACATTCCCAGTAAAGCTCTCTGCCTCTTTCATCAAGTATCCAGGGAAGGGTAAGCTGGCCCGGGGTGATATTACCAGTGGCATTCCCATAAGCTTTGGTCCGGATTTCATTTACATATCCAAGAGCAGCCGAATCCGAACCGCCAGTGCCTCCGCGAAGGACAGCTTCAGCATACATAAGATACGCATCAGCAAGCCT
>JAPLDY010000125.1 GCA_026391595.1 Bacteroidia bacterium | reverse complement strand
TGGGGTTTTGCAACCACCATCCGTATGTCAGGTAGGCTTTTGCCAAAAACAAACGTGCAACCGTCTTGGTTACAGTGCCTGTTAAACGCCCGGCATCCGGCAAATCGTTTACGGCAGCCAGCAGGTCCGGGAATATGGCTTTGGTATAGACCTGGGGTACGGTATTGCGTATCGATGTCCTGGCCGGAGATGTGTTGAACTTCAGTTCCCCTGCGCCCATGTCTAATGGCACCCCCCCGAAGGTTTGTACCAGCTTAAAGTAGTCGAATGCACGGAAGAAACGGGCTTCGGCAATCAGGGATGCTTTAAGGCCAACCGCAGTAGCATTTTCAATAATACCGCTGGCAGTGTTGATGGCGGGGAATGCATTTGTCCACAAGGTTCCGATACCCCCGTCTATGGTTGGTGTAATATTTCCCTGGCCACTGACATCCATTACCTTAAATTTTTGGTCTGCACTCTGAGCCCATGTTGCTTCGTCTGTACCGGTTACACCTGAGTTATAATAATAGGCATTCCCGTACATATAGCGCAGGTGGGCATATAGTGACGTCAACCCACCATTAACACCCTGTTCGGTTTTGAAAAAACCGGGTTCAAAAAGACTGCGTGGCTGTTCTTCCAGAATATCTGAGCACGCTGACAGGAACAACATTATCAGGGTTGTTCCTATTAAGGTTTTATTATTTATGCATTTCATCGTTCTCCTTTTTTAAAATGTCAAATTAACTCCAATTACATAGTTCCGGGTTGAAGGTGCATTAAAACCTACAGTCAGTATACGACTATCGTAGCCACCTGTTGCAACATTCTGGTTACCGTATGAGTTGGTTTCAGGATCCAATCCCATTTCCTTGTTGAATTCTGAGAACATCACAAATGGGTTCTGTACAGTGAAGTACATGCGCATATTAATACCTGAATTTTTAAGGAAAGGTTGGTCAAAGTTATAACCTAATTGGATATTCCGTATTTTCAGGTATGAACCATCGAAGTACGACTCAGTGTTGATATATTTTGGATTGTCACCGCTTAATACACCGCTCGGGGCAGGATACTTGGCGCCGGTGTTATCCGTTGTCCAGTAGTCCACCTTAATGTTTCCCCTGCGCCCGGTCATCAAATTGAGGTAACTTGAACCCCCGTTAAGTGTGCTGACGAGAATACCGCCGCTTTGGAAGCTCCCGATAAGACTCAGATCAAATCCCTTATAAGCAACGCGGGCGTTGAAACCTCCCTGAAAATCAGCATCTACATCCATAATTTGCCGGTCGGCGGCTCCAATTGCCCTGGTCGGTGTAACACCATCGGCAGCGTAATCGCCGGCATATAGCACCTTAATCATGCCTACATTACCGCCCGGTTCCAGAATACTTAAATACGGATCATCCTGCTGCCATAGCCCGATTTTCTTGTAATCGTAAATTGCATTGATGTTATGCCCTACGAACCAACCGTTACCTTCGTCCCTGGTTTGTCCGGAAGCAAGGGCTATAAGTTCGTTGTGGTTGGAATATAAGTTAATACCGGCTTCCAATGTCCAGCCATTAACATTGTCGAGGATTGTACCATTAAGTGAAATTTCAAAACCTTTGTTTTGAGTTTCCCCGATATTTGCAGTGTAACTGCTTACTCCCGATGTCTGGGGCAGACCAAGACTCAACAGGAGATCTTTGGTATTCGTTATATAGTACTCTACAGTACCGGAAAGGCGGTTCTTCAGGATGGTGAAGTCCAGGCCAAAGTTCCATGTTTCAGAGTACTCCCATCCTAAATCAGGGTTAGGCAGCTGGGTTACATAGTACCCCGTAGAGTAAGTAGTACCAAAATTGTAATTTCTGGAACTTAAACGGCCAAGAGTACTGTAAGCGCCAACAGCCTGGTTGGAAGTTTGTCCGTAACCTACGCGAATTTTCAACCTGTTTATGGTTGAGATGTTCTGCATAAACGACTCGTTCTTGATATTCCAACCGACAGATACAGCAGGATAGGTATGCCACTTATGCCCTTCTGCCAATCTTGATGATGCATCAGAACGGATAGTAGCCGTAAGCAGATACCGGTTGTTGTATTCGTACATCACGCGTCCCATATATGAAACTAAGCCGGACTGGGAATAACTACCATTGCTGGTAATAATTTCACCAAGAGATTGCCCAAGACTGTAGTATTGGAAATCCATCGAGGGAATACTCTTTGCTGATGTACCCGAGTCGAAGTAAGTGCTCTGGTCGGCTTCGTAAAGCGCTACTACATTCACCCGATGCTTACCGGCAAAAATATGATCGTAACTAAGAAGGTTCTGAATGTTCCAATGAAAGTTATGAGAATTGCTGATAGAAGCAGTAGATTCCGTGGTGGGATTACTGTTGCCTATTCCCTCAGCGGTATAGCTGCCGTTGATATTCTGTTTGAAATCCACACCAAGAGTAGCACGATATTTTAGACCCTCGATCCAGGGGATTCTCACTTCGCCATATAATGAGTTGTATGTTGAATATCCCCTGTTTTGGCTTAGCCATTCATCCTGTAATTCTTCTATTATATCCCTTGTATATGTAAATTGTTCATCCAATGGCATTTTTATGGTTCTTTTCAATGTTCCATCAGCGTTATACGGGTCGGAAATAGGTGACATGCTTAATATACCGTACAACCCTACCTGACCGCCTTCACTCACGCTAAAGTTATTGTTTGAATTGAAGCCGAATTGGAAATATTTACCAACTTCCTGATCAATTGAACTTCGCAAACTATAGCGGGTGTATTTGTTTGTAGGTATTACACCTTGATCCTTTAGATAGCCAACTCCGAAGCTATAGCTGCCATTGGCTGTACCACCGGAAAGGCCGACGTCATGGCTCATCTGGTAACCGTTTCTATAAAGCAAGTCTTGCCAATCGGTATTTACATCATCGGATTCATCCAGCCCATTTGTGTACCTGCCAGATGCTGCACGAAGAGCTACAAATTCCGGCCCGTCCATCATGGGGAATTTGGCAAAAACTTTATTGATACTTGTACGTCCATTGTAGGTTATTCTTGCTTTTTGTCCTTTTTGTCCTTTGTTGGTAGTAATCATTATGACACCATTGGCACCACGCGAACCGTAAACGGCGGTTGCCGAAGCATCTTTCAGAATATCAAGGCTCTTGATGTCGTTAGTGTTTATTTCACTGATTGACCCGACAAATGGGACCCCGTCAAGTACAACCAATGGATCATTGCTTGCAGTAAGCGAGCGCGTACCACGGACCCGGATTTGCAAAGTCGAGCCTGGCCGGGTTGAGGTTTGCGATAATTGCACTCCAGGCAACCGCCCTTGTATGGACTGCGAGAAATTAGTTGATGGTATGTTGCGCAGGGCATCTCCACCTATTGATGCTACTGAACCTGTCACAGCTTCTTTCCGTTGAATACCATAGCCTATAACCACAACTTCCTCCAGCCCAGTTACGGCTTCGGAAAGTGTCACATTTATGACAGTTTGTGCTCCTACTATGACATCCTTTGGTTCATATCCGATAAAGGAAAACGACAATACTGACTCCGGTGAGTGAACTGTGATTGAATATTTCCCGTTAGCGCCCGTAAGCTGACCGTTCGTCGTACCTTTTTCCAGAATATTTACCCCGGCCATGGGATTGTTTCTTGCATCTATAACAGTACCTGTTACAACTTTCTGTTGCATATCTTCAGACATACTGATATCTGAAGCGCTCATGGCGAAAAGCTGGAAAGTGCCCTGCACCAATAAGAGAGAGATAACTCCAGATATAAGAAAGATTTTTTTTAAGCATTTTTGACTTAAAATGCATCTCGAAGGTTTTTTTACCATACATTTATAAGATTAGGGGTTAATTAAAACATGATGTTGTACATTCTGCATCAAAATATTGTGAACTTCTGATTGCAGGGGATGTCACCACATCCCTTGTTTAATTTTTTCAGACTAGCATTAATCCATAGGCATATCTATTTGAATATAAGTAGCTAAGAGTTATTAATATTGCCAATTATGTGCACAGTCAGGTCGGTAAAAATCAAATTTATAAATATTATTTTAATTCTGCAACCGATTGCAGTTAATTTTTTTTGAAAATAAAACAGTATATTGAATAAAATTATACATTAACCTTTGAAAATCATGAAGTACCGGATAATACTTATTTCAATCGTTTTCTTTAACATGACATTTGTCTCTGCCCAACTTTCAGATGTCCTGAAATACAAGAATGATATCGGAAAACCAAAGAACCTTGGTTCTTATGTTTATAATCCAAAAGACCAGTCTTATCTTCTCCGGGGATCCGGCTATAATATCTGGTTTGAAAGGGACGAGTTTCATTTTATGTATAACAGGATAATGATGATCAGAGCTTCAGAAGAGGAGGACTCGCAGCACATATCTGCCGTGATCCATGGTGATGGTCTTACCGTTATGCAATGGAGGGATTTCAACGGAGCTCCCATGAAAGATCCCGAAGACGAGGTATTTGCTAAAGACTCCGGTTATAATGTCATCCAGATCGAACGCTCAGGCAGCATCATATATATGATGGCTGCACACAACGGCGAGCCAATGGAAGATATAGGCTCCTATCAGATGTTCAACCTGCCCGATGAAGTTCTTGCCGGACCATTTATCTGTTCACATAATCCTGATATTATCGAAGAGGCAACCATCTGGAACATCAGGATCGACCGGCCGGTAGCGGACAATTTTGATCCGGGGAAAGAGGGTTACCCTGGCAGCAGGCTCGAAACAATGAATGTCCTCGATGGAAAAAGAATGGTCATTTATGAGAAGAAGGGAAGATTTGAAGCTCCTAACTGGATGCCCGACGGAAAGAGACTTCTGTTCAATATGGATGGATCTCTGTATACCCTACCTGCAATCGGTGGAGAAATTCAAAAGCTTAATACCGGATTTGCCGACAGGAACAATAATGATCATGGCATCTCATTCAATGGCAAGCTGTTGGCCATCAGCCATCAACGTGAGGGACTGCCCGGAGGAGGCTCAACAGTTTATGTTTTGCCTTTGAAGGGAGGGAAACCAGGACTGGTAACGGAGAACACTCCTTCCTACTGGCACGGTTGGGCGCCAAATAACAAGGAGGTTATTTATGTAGCACAACGCAACAATATACCTATATATAATATATACAGGAATTCGATCAGGGGAGGAAAAGAAATTGCACTTACCGATATCAAAGCCGGTGAACATATCGACGGATGTGAATATTCACCCGACGGAAAATATATATGGTATAACGGCAGTCAAACCGGAAAGATGCACATCTGGCGCATGAATCCGGACGGATCAGGGAGTGAGGAGATGACACATGATGAATTCAATGACTGGTTCCCTCATGTGTCTCCCGACGGCAAATGGATCGCATTCATTTCCTTTCCTGCTGATGTCGAGCCAAACTCCCATCCCTCATATAAAAGAGTAATGCTACGGCTAATGCCTGCAGAAGGAGGAGAACCGAGAGTTATTGCTTATCTTTATGGCGGACAGGGAACTATTAATGTTCCTTCATGGGCACCTGATAGCAAACATATCGCATTTGTCAGTAATTCAGGCAACTAGCAAATCAATTATCATAATAATCATGATTATCTGATATTTTGATAAAATAGCTTTACTTTGTCGCACGAAACAGGCTCTTAAAATGTCGTCTAAAATCAATAAAATACTTACAATACCGGCATTTGGATTTCTGTATGTTTACACAGCCCTGGGAGTACTTTTTTTGATCCCTCTCACATGGTTGAATGCAAAGAAACCTGTCCATCTGATGACCAGGATCTGGGCAAAATCTGTTTTCCTTATTTTGTTCAAAAGGCTGAGGGTGCTGGGTAAGGAAAATCTTGATAAGCAAAAGCATAATATAATCATTGCCAACCATGCAAGTCTCTTTGATATTTTAGCTATAATATCCTTTTATCCGGAAGTGACATGGTTCGGACATGAACGTCTGTTAAAAGTGCCAATCTTCAGCAGGTACCTCAGGATGATTGACTACATTCCCTTTAAGGAACCCTCGATAAGAAATACACGGCACATGCTTGAACAGCTTCTGGAGAAGGGTAAGGACAAGTCTATTGCAATCTTTCCGGAGGGTACCCGGACACTGAATGGGAAGATAAATCCATTTTACAGGGGTTTCATTTACCTGTTCCGCTCGAGAGAAGTAGATATACAGCCGGTCACTCTGAATGGTTTCTATGATCTCAAGCCAAAAAACCGGTTCTATATCGATTTCGGTTCAAAGCTTAACGTGATAATCCATAAGTCGATACCAAGAAAAGAACTTATTGATAAAAGCGATGAAGAAATATTAGATGTCGTTAAAAGTGTCATTGAATCAGCTTATTATTAAAATATAACTATATGACCGGGGGGAAACCAGAAAAATGGATCTTTATTGTGAATCCGATAGCCGGGAACGGTTTTGCAAAAACACTTGTTCCTCAGATCGAAAAAATGATTGCAAGTCATGGCATCGATGGTGAAATTACATTTACCGGCCGGCCAGGCCATGCCACTGAACTTTCATCACAATACTACGAAAAGGGATATAAGTATTTCATTAGTGTAAGCGGTGACGGGACTCTCAATGAGATGGCCAGACCTCTTATAAATAAAAAGGATGTGGTAATTGGGATAGTGCCGGCTGGTACGGGCAATGATTTCATTCAGATACTCGGATTCCCCGGACGATTTGGTGAAAAGGAATGGGAGATATTTTTCAATAAGAATACTATTTCAATGGATGCCGGAGTTGTGAATGATAAGGTCTTCCTTAACGGCATGGGACTTGGATTTGACGCGCAGGTTGCCGCTGAAAATTATACAGAGAGCGGCGAAGTCAAAAAAGGAGGCCCTTTTAAGTATATCCTTCAAATTCTTAAAGTTCTCCTTTTCTTCAGGGAAAAAAGAATGAAGGTGCTTAGCGAGGGTGATCATCATGAGACTGATTGCTTCATAAATACGATTTCCATTGGAAGAAGGTTTGCAGGAAGCTTTTTCCTTACTCCCAAAGCCATAGCCAACGACGGGCTGCTTGATGTATGCTCAATTAAAAAGCTTAATCTTATACAAAGATTCAAGCTTCTTCTTAAAGTCCCTAAAGGAGAACACATTACTGACAAAAAGGTCAATTACTTTCAGACTCCTGCTCTCGACATTGAATTCACCGAAAAGGTGCCCTTTCATGTCGACGGGGAAATTAATTTCGCAAAAAGCTTCAGCGTCAGGGTGCTTCCCGGTGCTCTGAACATTATTTACAATCCTGATGGAAACCACTTTTTCAAAAGAGGATAAAAAAAACAGAAGCTATTTTGCTTTTTTCGACCTCGACCTCACAATAACCCACTCGGTAAGCGGAAGAGAATTGGCTCTGGGAGCCTATAGAAGAGGACTGATGAGCATGCCGGACCTGACCAGTGCAATTTTACTTTCACTGGTCTACAAAATGAATATTGTAAATCCGGGAAAAGCAATTGATAAAATGGGAGGATGGGTAAAAGGCATCACAACAGAAAAAATGGAAAACTTATGTTCAGAAGTATTCAATGATGTGATTTTACCTTCAATATACCCGCAAATTAAAAATGAATTACATCTGCATAAGGAGGCCAATGCCGGTTTAGTCATACTCTCTTCCTCGCTTGCTCCTGTATGCAGAAAAATGGCAGAACATCTTGGCATGGACGATGTACTTTGTTCAGAGCTTGAAGCCATTGCTGGTATTTTGACCGGCCGGCCGGAAGGGGCTTTTTGCTTCGGAGAAGAAAAAGCTGTTAGATTGAAGCAGTATTGTGAAATAAATAACAGCAAATTGCAGGATGCCTGGTATTACGGTGATTCGCTATCAGACCTGCCGGCATTGAGTATCGTAGGGAATCCTGTCTGCATTAATCCAGAAAAAAAGCTCGAAAAGATTGCCAGAAAAAAAGGCTGGAAAATATACTTTTGGAAATAATTATAAGAATTAACCACAGATTCGCACTTAGTTAAAACAGTTTAACTCCGTGAAAACTTGGTGTTACTCCGTGGTAAAAATATTAAGTATGAAAACAAACTTATTTAAATTATTGATATCGACTATTTTAGTTATTGTATTTCTGTTACCGGGTGGTATCTCAATGGCTGAATCAGGGAAAGAAAAAACGAAAAAATCAAAAGAAGGATCTCTGAAAATATTAACGATTGGCGATTCGAACGGAGCTTTGCCATTCAGTTGGGTGAATCAGCTGAAACAGATAAGGTCAAACGATACGATCTTCAATATTTCCATTTCAGGTAATACAATTGGCTTCAATAATAATGGCCGCAGCTCCCTGAATACACTAGCGAATATCGGGAGCTATATGGAAAAGGCCTATGCCAGCCTTAAGAGCATCGACAGGATCATTATTATGATCGGTACCAACGACTGTAAAACAGTTTTCAAAGATTCCTTGTCTGTTGTCCCGGGGAATATGAGTAAGCTTATAATTGAAATAAAGCAGATCGCAAAGCTTCATAAGAACAAGCCTGTCATTTATATAGTCTCGCCTCCTCCTTTTGGCCCCGATGATATGCTCGAAGAAAAATACAAGGGAGGAATGGAACGTGTTACCCTCCTTAATGAACAACTGAAAATTATTGCCAAATCGGAATCAGTCAAGTTCATTAATACCTGCCAGATACTATCTCCAGTTTTTAAACAGCTTACTCCTGATGGAGTCCACCTTAATGCCGACGGACAAAGAATGATAGCGCTAATCATCCAGGAGAATCTTAAATATTAGTACATGTATTTAATTCATATTGCTTATTTTTGAACTGAAGTGCTGTTTAATAATCAAAAATCACAACTCAAACTTTGTAGCATAATGAAGAAACTGATCTTTCTATTTGCATCCTTAGCTTTGCTCGCGTCCTGCAGAAACGGTTCGCAGGATAAAATCACCTACCCGGTAACCAAAAAAGGAAACGTTGTTGATACAATTTTCGGCACACCGGTTCCTGATCCCTATCGCTGGCTCGAAGACGATATGTCGGAGGAGACTGCCGCCTGGGTAAAGGAACAGAACACACTTACTTTCGGATACCTTGAAAAGATACCCTACAGGGAAAAGATAAAAGAAAGACTGACACAGATATGGAATTACGAAAAGTTCGGCATGCCTTTGAGGAAAGGCGATTATATATATTTCACCAAGAATAACGGACTCCAGAACCAGAGTGTATATTACCGTCAGAAAGAGGGAGGAGAACATGAACTCTTTCTGGATCCAAATACTTTCTCAGCAGACGGAACCACTTCACTCGGTGAGATGGGTTTCACTAAAGACGGCAGTCTGCTGGCCTATTCAATTTCAGAAGGCGGTTCCGACTGGAGAAAAGTGATAGCTATGAATGCGATAACAAAAGAAATCCTTGGGGACACTCTGACTGATATTAAATTCTCCGGCATCTCATGGCAGGGCAATGACGGCTTTTACTACTCCAAATATGATAAACCAAAAGGAAGTGAGCTCTCTGAAATGAACGATCATCAAAAGCTCTATTATCACAAACTTGGCACGAAACAGTCTGAAGATAAGGTTGTCTTCGGCGCTAATATTATAAGAAGGACTATCGGCGGTTATCTGACGGAAGATGAAAGATACCTTGTTGTGACGGCTTATGTATCCACAACAGGCAATGAACTATATATCAAGGATCTGACAAAGAAATCAAGCGATTTCCAGGTTGTTGTCGGCAATTTTGATAACGACCATTATATAATTGATAATGAGGGTTCAAAACTCTTTATAGTTACAAACCTGAATGCTCCAAACATGAGGATAGTAACAGTTGATGCTGCAAAACCCGGTGTTGAAAACTGGGTCGATTTTATTCCTGAAACAGAGAATGTTCTCCAACCGTCAACAGGTTCGGGGTACTTTTTTGCCAATTACCTTGTTGATGCAATCTCCAAAGTAAAACAGTATGATAATAAGGGAAAAATGATACGTGAAATTACGCTTCCCGGAATTGGAAGTGCCGGAGGCTTCAGTGGTTGGAAAGATGACAAGGAGATTTACTATTCATTTACAAATTACACCACACCTTCCACTATTTATAAACTTGATCCGGAATCAGGAGAAGCGAAGGTTTACAAAAAACCAGCTGTAGATTTTAAAGGAGACGAATATACGACAGCGCAGGTATTCTACATCTCAAAAGATGGAACAAAAATCCCCATGATAATAACCTATAAGAAAAATACGCCACTCAATGGTAAAAACCCGGCTCTGCTTTATGGTTACGGCGGTTTCAATATTCCTATGACTCCGGGATTCAGCATAAGCAGAGCCTGGTGGCTTGAAAATGGAGGAATATATGCAGTTCCGAACATAAGGGGAGGCGGCGAATATGGAGAAAAATGGCATCTTGCAGGAACAAAGATGAACAAACAGAATGTGTTTGACGATTTTATAGCAGCCGCTGATTACCTCATCAATAACAAATACACTTCACCTGATTATCTGGCAATCAGTGGTGGGTCTAATGGTGGTCTTCTTGTAGGTGCAGTCATGGTGCAGCGTCCTGACCTCTTTAAGGTGGCTCTCCCTGCTGTTGGTGTTATGGATATGCTTCGCTATCACAAATTTACTATAGGTGCCAGCTGGGCATACGACTTTGGAACTGCCGATGAGAGTCCTGAAATGTTCAATTATATCCTTAAGTACTCCCCTGTTCAGAATGTAAAAGAGGGAACCAGATATCCTGCAACTCTGATAACTACCGGAGACCATGACGACAGGGTTGTTCCTGCACACTCATTCAAGTTTGCCGCCCAGCTTCAGGCAAAACAGGCTGGCGATAATCCAGTCCTGATAAGAATTGAGACAAAAGCCGGTCATGGTGCAGGAACCCCCGTAAGCAAGAGCATTGAACAATATGCTGATATTTACAGCTTTACACTCTGGAATATGGGTATCAGGAAACTGAATTAATCACAGATTATTAATGTCAAAAAAAGTAATCCGGACAGCCTTTGCAGGATCAGGCTACGCAGCAAAGTTCCATTACGAGGCTTTGATGCGTCTGCATTCCGTAAAACCAGAGATCACAGGAGCCTTCTCCCCTGATGCTGAACGGCTCAATCTATTTACAGGACCACGCAACCTGAAAGCCTTCAAAAGTATTGAGGAACTTATTGATAATTCTGACGTTATCCATGTATGTACCCCTCCATCAACGCATGAACCTATCGTGATTGCAGCCCTTGAAAAGGACAGGCATGTAATTGTTGAAAAACCATTCACCGGCTATTTCGGTGATGGAAATGATGACTTCTGCGGTGATACATTTCCCCGAGAAGAAGGACTCAAGCTGACTCTTGCAAGCATAAAAAGAATGATCAATGCTGAAAAGAAAAGCAAGGGCAGGATCATGTACGCAGAGAACTGGGTTTATGCTCCTTCAGTTATCAAGGAAAAGGAGATGCTCGAAAAATCCAAAGCACAAATTCTTTGGATCCACGGGGAGGAGTCCCATTCCGGATCACATTCCCTCACATACGGCCAGTGGAAATTCTCGGGAGGCGGATCAATGATAGGTAAAGGTTGCCATCCTCTTTCTGCAGCGCTCTATTTCAAACAGGTTGAAGGAAAAGCAAGGGAGGGAAAACCTTTGAGACCTTCTGCCATTTCAGCACGCACCCATGTAATAACCCGTATGCCGGGATACCTCAATGAAGGCCATCTCCGGACAACTTATAAAGACATAGAAGACTTTGCACAGATGCATGTGATCTTTGAGGACGGAACTTTTGCCGATATATTTGCAAGCGAACTGGTCCTTGGAGGTGTTCACAACTGGATAGAAGTCAACACAAACAACCATCGCACGGTCTGCAATATCAACCCAAACAATGCCATGCAGACCTATACCCCTGATGAAAGACATTTCAGGGATGTCTACATTGTAGAAAAAACAGAGACAAAACAGGGTTGGTCATCTGTTTCACCCGATGAAGGATGGTTCACCGGCTACCAGCATGAGATGGAAGCTTTCTACAGAACGGCAGCATTTGGCGAACCGTTGGAAAGCGACAGCAGACTTGCTGCTGATGTGATCGCAACAATCTATGCTGGTTATCTCTCGGCAGAAAGAAAAGGAACTGAAGTTCCTGTTACCTTAATCTAAAGTGCTTTATTGGTTCCGGTCAGATCAAGTATCATCTGCAACTCATCTCCTCTGTAAGCTGTACCGTCTTTCCTCAATATATCATGGAACCAGAGCTCAGGTTCCGAACCGTCAGGTATTGGTGTATCCCACGCATAGATTGTATTGGTTTTCCCTGAAACAAATCCCCAGTTAATAGCACCGATATTCTGCTCCTTCAGCATCGGCATAATATTGGTAAACAGACTGTTGTTCTTCCTTGCCATATACTCGGTGCATACCAGCGGACGATTGAACCTCCTGAGAGAATCGATCATCACCTGGTGGTTAGCAGGATCAGAATAGTTGTGGTAAGTAATTATATCTGAATGATTCAGTTGAAACTTATTCAGATCGGTCAGGCTGTATCTCCATACTCCTGCTGAAAGGGGCTGAGATGGATTTACTTCTCTTCCCCATTGAAATGCTTTTTCAAGAAGCGGCATTGATCTGTTGCCATAATCCGAGTTTCCGGGTTCGTTGTACATATCCCATATGGCTATGCGGCTGTCGTCTTTGAATGTGGTAAGAATATCTTTTACATATGCTTCAAGAAGAGTGATTATCTCTGGATTTGTATACAGGAGATCACCCGGATCCCTTACCCATCCTGAATTGTGTACACCAGGCTTAGGATCAGGCTGTTTGCCTGCCTTGTATGTAGGGTTCCAGCAATCGTCGAAAAAGACAAAAATTGTTTTAATCCCGTTCTTATCTGCAATTTCAAGATATTCATTCATCCTCTTTTTAAATCCCTCCTTATCAATTTCCCAGGCCAGGTGACGAAGATAGACTCTCATACAATCCATCCCAATTTCATCAGCCCACCGAAGCTCTTTGCCGATGGTTTCAGGATCGAATGTTTCTGCCTGCCACATCTCCAGCTGGTTGACGGCTGTTGAGGGTATATAGTCGCAACCCCTGAGCCAGTTTTGCATATTACCCCATTGCTTCGCCTTTTCGATACTCCACACTTCCGGAACTTTTATACTTGCCTGTTTTTTTGGAGTGCCATTACAGGATGATATGATTAATAAAACTACGGCTAAGGTCACTGATGAATAAATATTTTTCATTTTCATGTTTTAGTTTCTTGGAAACAAATTTAAAAAAGTTCTTTGTTTAAAATATCTCTAGTCCTTTCCAATCGGGTATTACAGGGAACCTGGCATGAGGTTCAGCCTGGTACCAAAAGCATACTGAAGCTATATCAGACTTTTGCGGCAGATATCTTCCTGCCTGGTGCCAGCCGAGATCCTGTATTGTGACTTTCAGGTCCTTATCGAAGCGTACAGGATCCATGATATGCCAGCGGTACAAGCCAAAACGTTGCATTACATTATAATGCCCGTCTCCGCGAACCACCTGATGCAGACCTGAATATGGCGTACTGAACTCTGTATAATTCTCCACTTCGACACCAGCGGCATTCATTTTCCGGGTATCAAAATCATATGACCCGCAAAAATAATCTTCCGTACCGGTACCACAGATCGTCGGGAATTTGGTGTCGCCGTCGATAAAGAATTTTATCTCGCCTTCTCCCCACCATCCGTTATTCTGAACTTCCAGGGCCAGATAAACACCTACATAATGACCTTTGCCTTTGATTCCGTCGACAATGGTATAATCAGAGGTCACATCCGGATCCTGTCTGCGCCACTGGGCATGAAAATAACCGGCATCGGAAGGTATTTCTGTAAGTGTATAATCGATCTGGTAATAGAGTGTCATCTGGTCAGCATCGCCGGTATTCTCCATTGTGATTCTGCATCTTTTCCTGAAAGGCATCGTCCAGTAGCAGTTAAATGCCCTGCCCGGATTTACACAAATTGCAAGCGATGACAGCTGGGCATAAGTCCCCCAGCCCATGGCGAAGAAATCTCCAACAGGACATTCCACGGACGGTTCTGTCTCACCATCCCAGTATATACGAAGAATATTGTACCGCCAGTTTCCTGAGGGTGTCATCCATATGTGCTGGATAGCTCCGGGACCTTCAATGTCTGCAAGGGTGAAAGTCTCACCTGTTTTTATTTTGATATATGGATTCACTTTCCAGCCCTGTCCGAGATCGCGGGCTGCATTGGAAGCATTGGCAACATTGATTTTATCCTTGTCGGCAGGATCAGCCATTCCGGCTTTCCCCTTTTCACCTGTAAAATTCTCAGGGCTTATTGAGCGGGTCTTTCCGTCAGAGAGCCTGTAGAGGTTGCCCATATTCATATCGAGGCCATTGAATTTGTTCTGCGTAAATCCATTCAAGGGTAAAGCACAGAAAATCAAAAAGATTACCAGGGGTTTTTTCATATGATTAAGATTTATTCGATTTTTAATCGCATCTAAAATTAATAATTTACCAGGATTAGGAATGAATATGTAAATCAATACTTAAATAAATCCCTGTTGATTTTAATGAACAAAACCACAATTCTCTTGTTTAGTTAAATGTAAATAACTATTGCATAGAAGGAAAAGAACAAATAAGAGGAATAATTATCTCACATAAATCAAAAGGAAATGAAAAAAACTTTACTCTCAATTATGATGATCCTGTTCTCAGCATCAATTTTTGCCCAGGGAATTTATCTGAGAGCGGGTGCAGGCTATGGATTGCCTGCCGCAAGTACAAGGCTTGGGGAAAAATACCAGCATAATATTACTAATGTTGTCAGCTTTAAAGAAACGTATTCAAATGAAATTGTATCCGGATCATATGGATCAGGTATGGATTTCTCAATTAGTGCCGGTTATGAATTCAACAGGAATTTCTTATTTGATCTCAATGTTCAGTATCTGTCCGGCAAAAAGTATGAAACCAGTAATATTTATTCCAACCAGGGAACTACTTCTACCGATGTAACAAGAGATATTACAACTACCTCATCGAGAGGATTATATTTCAATCCGGCTCTCGTATTTTCAGTAGGATTCGGAAAGACAGCTCCATACGGCCGTTTTGGTGCTGTAGTTGCATCCCCTAAAATAATTAGTGATGAATCTTATTATTACAATGGGGACGGTATAGATACAAGGGAGATCCGATGGGAATATGGTAAAGGATTAGCGCTCGGGTACCAGATAGGTGTCGGAGTTAACTGGAAGCTTACAGAAAAGCTTGACTTTTTTACTGAAGCCGGTTTTGTGAGCATGACTTACTATGCAAAAGAGGGAGATATGACCAAAAATATACAGAATGGCTCTGATGTTTTAAGTCAGCTTCCTGTAGCTCAAAAGCAGGTAGAGTACAAGAAAAAATATGACCCGAATTTGCCATACGACCCGTTAAAGCCAAACGTTTCCGGACGCCAGGCATCACCTATGTCATCTGTTTCTGCCCAGGTCGGTATCAGATTCCTGTTATGGAGGAAAGCTGAATAAATCCTTCAGATAATCTTGAAGTTTTCGTAGAAGGTGTTTACCCCAAGATATTTCTTGAGGAAGATCTTACCCTTGTATTTAAAAGGCAGCTTGTTAAATGAAATATCATGCTCGAAGTTCCAGTTCTTGCTTTTTATCCGGTCTAACATTACTGCAGGATGTGTTCCGTCGAACAGTTTCAGTGCATCGATCGATGAATAATTAAATTCCTGCTGCCCCTTGCTTACTTCCTGTATCCAGCCTATATCCTCGTAAAAAGTCGAAGCATTCCTTATTTTGTCCATCATTATTTCCGGTTTCTTGACCCAGCCATAATGATACATATATGCATCGACATTTTTTACGTCAAGTTTTAGATTGCCATCCTTCCTGAAACCCTGGGCGTCGCGATAAGAGTAAATCGATTTGTTGTTCCGTATTACCCTTATCTCATTCCTGTACCACCGCTGCGAGATACCCACATAATCATAGGAGCCGTAAAAATGAAGATATTTGAATAACAGTCCGTCTACCTTAATTTCGTCCTTCCACTTTTCCATTGCAGACTGGATGGTTCCGAGATATTTTTCATGCACAACTTCATCGCCCTGGATATAAAAAGCCCAGTCGGAATCATCAGGTACAGCCTTGATAGCTTTGTCGGTCTCGGAGGCAAAAACCTTCCCACCCCTTTTCATCTCAGGAGAATCGTCCCATATAGTCTTTACTATTTTAACCTTTTGTTTATCAATAGATTGAATCAGCTCCTCGGTATTATCATCCGAATTGCCTACTGCAACTACAAAATCATCGCATAGAGGCAAAATCGATTTTATTGCCTCTTTAATGGGATAATCAAATTTAACGGCATTGCGGATAAAAGTAAATCCCGTAACTTTCATTCAGAGAAAATATATAAGTAACAAAACAGTTTGTACAAATTTATGCAAAAAGAAACGACAATTGATTAAGTTTATCTTCCTCAAAATCAAATAAAATAACTTATATGAAGACCGCAACAAGAATATTGACTGCGATATATTGTTTCGCCGGGCTTACCTATATACTTCTCGGGGATGGTACACCGATAATTGCAGGGCATGTACTTAAGGGTTGTCTGATACCGCTTCTGATTATCATTTTCATAATAAATCTTAACCATAAGCTAAAGGGGCTGAATCTCCTTATTCTCACCGGTCTCATTTTTTCATGGGCAGGTGATGTCGCCATTGATTTCTCTTTTATCCCCGGACTTGCCTGTTTCATGATGGCACAAATAGTTTATCTTACCGCTTTCTTCCTGAATCCCGGAAGGAGCGTTATCTTCCGTGAACGGTCATACCTGCTGATATTTTTATTAATCGCTGGTTCAGCACTGATTTACTTCATGTACGACGACCTTGGAGAAATGAAGCTTCCGGTTATCATATATGCAGCCGTGATCCTGACAATGCTTGCAGCCGCACTTGACAGGATCAGGAAAGTGAACAGGCTGAGTTATTACCTTGTTCTGGCAGGCGCTATTCTTTTTGTCCTTTCTGATTCCTGTATCGCAATAAACAAGTTCACATGGGACTTTGATTTTTCCGGACCAATTATAATGTCGACCTACCTGGCTGCACAATATCTGATAATGACAGGATATATTAAAGGGACAATTGAAAAATAACTGCAGACACTACTTCATTTAGATTCTGCCTTGATCTTTCCCAGAAGCTCTTCAGTCAACTTGACATCTTCACCTGCCTTTTTGCCGGTGCTTACAGCTTTGACTGCAACACGTTCTGCTTCAGCATATTTCTTTCCCTTATATAACAAGGCTGCATAGGTATCCAGGTATGCGTACTGAGGATCAATATCTGTTGCCTTTTTCATCCAATCGCAGGCATTTGATATAATCTCCTGATCAATGCATGTTTCATAAATTTGCCAGCAGTAAGAATTAATCATGCCCGCATTGATGTAGCCGTCCTTATCCAGATAATACTTGAATTCCTGGCTAAAGCTTTTCCAGTCTTCTGTTCCTGAGAAAAATGTCAGCTTAAAGCTTTGTGTCATTTCCTTCCTGTCAGCTTCGGCAATATATCTATTGACATCGGCCAGGCAGCCTGTGAATTTATTTTCATCTTTATTCTTAATTGCTGCAGATAGTTGCTGAGACAGTATCGAAGTGACTTTATCATCAGCTTCATTTCCATAAAGGTTGCGGTACTTATCAATATTATCGAAAAAGTATTGATTATTTTTATCTCCAATATCAAATATTGCAATTACGCTCCAGCTTATTTCATCAAAAAGATCCTTCTGTTGACTAAGAAAATCTGTAACTGTCTTTTGTTCAGGCCATTTACGTTTACCATTACCAGCAAATGCATCCTTGTAGAACTGCGGGAAATCAAGATCAACCTTTCTGGATATGCCTTTCTGGTTATTCTGAAAAGAAGCATCAAGGGCTTTGTTGAGAGACTGGATATATGGCACAGGGTCCTGATATCCCACTAACCTATATACCAGATTACCTTCAGAATTAAAGATAAGACCTGTCGGGAAGCTATTTACACGATACTTCATCGCCAGGTTGATCCCGTAATCCTTCTCCATATCGATCTTTACGGAAACAAACTTTGCATTCATGAGTTCAGCAACTTTTGCATTACTGAAAGTATTCTTGTCCAATACCTTGCACCAGCCACACCAATCGGTATAGCAATCAATAAACAGGTATTTGTTTTCTGCTTTTGCTTTTGCTTTTACTTCGTCCCAGCTTCCGGTCACGAAATTCACTGTTTGTGCATTTAACAATCCGAAAGCAAATAATGAAACTACCAGTAATTGAATTCTTTTGTTCATTTCAGTATGTTCTAATTTTAATATATGCATGTCTTTATCCCCTTCTATACCGAATCTTCACTTTCATTGCGATGTTCAATAATATCAAAGTTAAAGTTAAAACAGGATTTATTGAACGAAACTAAATAAATTCATTTTTAAATTCATCTCAAAAGGGCACTTTGACTTTATAGGAAATTCATGTTAACTGTTAACGGGATATCAAAAGAGGTTGATCTGGCCAGAGAAAAAGGAAAAGTTATCGTGGATTCAGGAAAGTAACATTTTGACAGCTGAATAACCAAAGAACACTGCAAAGAGGCAAAGAATTATTCCCATGCCTCTGATAAGCCAGTTCAGGACGTTTATGTTTATCCTTTTCCTGAATCGTACGAGCAGGAGTGTCAGAAGGAAGAACCACAGGATACTTCCGACAGATAAAAAAACCGAATAAAACACGCTGACCAATATTTTGAAATTCCTGGGTTGTATTACAGGTTTATTCGGGATGGCGGCATTTTGTTTCTTCATAATATTCAAAGTATCAAACTGCAGGTATGAAGGGAGCTGGGGCTTTTCAATGAGATTGCCATCAATTTTTTCAATCTGTGAAAGATCCTGATCTATCATTGAATTAAGTCCTCCGGTATCGAATCCCAGCGAGGCTGCAAACGAGAGTACAATGAATGAAGAGACTATCCATCCGAAGAAGAGCGTCGGATTAAGTATATTGATCATGAATCCGGTATAGAGAGCACCCCTTTGTGCCTTAATATGCGTTTCTGAAATTATACTCTCTTCATTGATGTGCTCTGTATCGAACTTCGTACGTATGATCTTAATACCCACAAACAGGATGAAAACAGATCCGGCTCCCAGAATGTATGGTATGACAGGTTTATATTCTGCGAACAGATGAGTTATACCATAAACCCCAAAAATCACATAAAGGAAATCTGCAACAGATGATCCGACTGCCAGGAGATTGCAGTACTTTATTCTGCCCTTTAGAGCATTCGAGGTCACAAGGATACTTATTGGTCCTGCAATTGGCATTGAGAAAATAAATCCCGCGACCAGTCCGATGATTGATATTGTTATTAAGCTCTCTGTCATAACTGAAAAACTAAAATTAAACATAAATGATCTATTAAAAAGTCAATTTTGAAAGAATTACGATCTCATATATATTTATAATATAGATTATTCAGAAATTTCTGATTATTTTCAATGTCAATAAATAATGAACATTTCGAAAAGCATATAAATATTTTTCATATATAACTACTTTTTTAGTTTATTTTTGCCGAACTTTATAGGTAGTTAACTTAATCTCCTTACAAAACCTCTTTTGATGAAGGTTATCTTATCTGTCTCCTCTTTTATTATTTTACTGTTTTTATCCTGTACCGGTAAGAACGACAGCAGCGTAATTACGTACCAGCTAAAAAAATCTGATTATGTGGAAAAAATTACTGTCCCGGGAACAGTTCAGGCAGTCAATAGTGTTCCGGTCATGTACCAGGCCTCATCCGGTCAGATGACAGTTTTACGAATTGCGCCTGACGGGGCATTTGTAAATAAAGGCGATACTATCTGTGTTCTTTCTTCCCCTGCACTGGAATCCAGCTATGAGGGACAGCTGACCTCTATTGAAAAGCTGGAGGCAGAATTGAAAAGAACTGAGGCTGACAACCAGCTTAATATAGCACTTCTCGAAGCCCAGCTTGCAACCAGTGAAGCCCAGTTAAAGATATCTTCACTTGATTCACTAAAGATAAAATTCGAGACAGAAACGAATCAAAGACTGCTGAAACTCGATATGCAGAAAGCCATGATCGAAAAACAGAAGACTGAAAGAAAGCTGGCTGCCACAAAAATGATACGCGAGACAGATATTATGAAGAAAAAAGCAAGGATCATGCAGGAGAAAATGAGGGCCCAGACATACGCTGACCAGATTAATTCAATGATTGTAATAGCTCAGAGAGAAGGAGTTGTCCAGCGTGTTGAAGCTCCGACAATTATGTTCAGCAGTGGGTCCTCAGTCGGAATATTAGGCGGTCCGATCAGAGAAGGTAGTGTACTTTACTTGTTTAGTACCCCTTTATTGCAGTTCCCGGATCTCAGTAGAATGCAAATTTCAGCGGATTTGGTAGAAGCAGACTTTAGAAAAATAGAAAAGGGACAGAAAGTATTTGTAACTGTTGATGCAGCGAATAAACTTCTTACAACCGGTAAGGTAAACAGGAAAAGTCTCGCAAGCAGCGCCTCACAGCGCTATACCCGCTCAACAGTAAAGTCATATGAGGTTGTAATTGATGTCGACAGCTGTCATCTTAAGATGAAACCTGGACTGAGCGCCGTTTGTGAGATCATCCTGAAAGAAGCAACAGATACACTTTTTGTGCCTACACTTTCAATTTTTGAAAAGGATAGCGCCAAAATAGTCTATGTAAAGGGCAAAAAAGAGTTCATACCGGTCAACGTAGGGACCGGAACATCAGGAAGTTCATATACAATAATAACAAGCGGGCTTAAAGGCGATGAAATAATTGCCCTGACAGAACCACCAATCAACCTCATTGCTAAGGAAAATGATCGCACGGATACGATTAAGAATCACAACTTTAAATAAATCCTCCTATGTTAAAAAAAGCAATACCACTAATATTAATAATTCTGGCATCCTGTAAGGGAAAGGAGGCCTCGGACGTCCAGGTGACGCCAGTTAAAAGAGGCACCTTCATGGAGGAGCTTACAGAGCAGGGTACTATTGAAGCTGTAAATTCAATTACTATTTCAGGACCGGTAATCTCCTACCGGTATAGTTCTGCACTGAAGATAGCAAAAATAGTTGATGACGGGAAGGAGGTCGAAAAAGGTGATACAATAATGATATTTGATCCCTCTGAAATTAAAAAAGCCATAATCCAGGCGGAACAACAACTTGAAATTGCACTGGCGGAATATGATAAGCTGAAATCAACACAGCAATCAGAGATAGAGGATCTTCAGGCCGACCTTGAATTAGCCCGGATTTCACAGGAAATCTCAAAGATTAATTTTGAGACATCTACTTATGAACCAGAAGCTACAAAACAGGAGATAAAGCTGAAGCTGGAATCTGCATCAATTGCACTTGGCAGAGCACAGGAACAGATCGAAAACAAGAAAGTGATCCACAAGGAGGATCTTCTTCAGAAATCACTTACGATCAGGCAGCTCACCTCTACGCTGGCGGATGCAAACAGCTCGATGGACAAACTTTATGTTGTGAGTCCAGCCAATGGAATTGCAATAAAGGAGATAAACTGGAACTCTGACCAGAAATGGGCAGTAGGCGACTCACCCTATTCAGGTTCAAAAATTATCGAACTTCCTGATCTTTCTGCAATGAGAGTAAAAGTCAATATAAATGAAGTGGATGTTTCAAAGGTTCTTCCCGGCCAGAGAGTGGAGATACGTCCCGATGCTTACTCAGATTCCATATTTACGGGTAAAGTTGAGATGGTAGCCAACCTTGCTCAAAATAAGGATTACAAATCAAAAATAAAGATTTTCCCGGTACAGATCAGGATAAGTGGTCAGAGCAAGACACTCCTTCCCGGACTGACAGTCAGTTGTAAGATCATTGTCAGCGAAGTTCCAGATGTTCTTTACATTCCGCTTGAATCACTTTTTAATGAGCAGGGCATGAATTATGTCTATATAAAATCAGGATCAGGATTTAAGCGTCGCGATGTTAAAAACGGAGCAATTAATACTGATTATGCTATTGTAACTGAAGGTCTTAATGAGAATGATCTTATCGCGCTTTCCAACCCGTTCCTGAAAAAGGAAGAGGTGACGGATAAAAAGACTAACGGGAACAATAGAACAACAGGATCTGAATAAAACTCATCCATAAGGAAAACCAGTCATGAAAGAATTATCCTTATATAATAAAATCCTGAACGGGAAGCTTACGCCATTTCTATTATTGACGGTTATGCTCATTTTGCCGGTATCATGTAAGAAACAGAACAGCGAATACACAATATTAAAAGGTCCCTTCAGGCAATCGGTTATTGAAACAGGGGAATTGCAGGCTGTAAACTCCTCTACCCTTATGATGCCAAGGATTAACTCGATATATGGCTACAATTTCAAGATTGTTGGTCTGGCTGAACATGGCAAAAACGTACATAAGGGTGATACTGTGATAAGAGTGGATCCATCATCAGTTCAGAAATATATTATCGAAAAGAGAGAATCTCTTGAAAATGAAATAGCTTCAGCAAACAAACTTAATGTTCTGATTATCAATAACATGCAGGATCTCAGGTCGCAGCTCAGAAATGAACAGGCTTCTTTCAATATTAAAAAGCTTCAAAAGGAAAGTTCAAACTTTGAATCTGAGGGTATAAGAAGAATTATTGAGCTGGAATTCAAACAGTCCCAGATAAGACTCGATAAAATTAACAGAGCTCTGGCCCTGAAACCGAAACTCGATAGCCTTGATTATCGTATCCAGCAAATAAAGGTAAAACAGAAGGAGAATGAAGTAAACGCAGCACAGGAGACCCTTGAAAAAATGATTGTTTGTAGTCCTCTTGATGGAATTTTCGTAATAGAAGAGAACAGGAGAACCGGTCAGCAGATAAAAGTTGGTGATGAAGTTTATCTGAGTTATCCGGTCGCGACAATACCAGATATCCGGACCATGAAAGTAAATGGCTATATTCTGGAAAACGATATAAGTAAAATAAAACCAGGTCTGGATGTTATCGTAAGGCTTGATGCGCTCCCCTCTGTTCCTTTTCATGGTAGAATAAATAATATCGGAATGGTATGCATCCCACAGGATGAGAAGAAAGTATTTCTTACAGAAGTGCTGGTCTCAGAAACCGACCTGAGACTCAAACCCGGGATGACAGTAAGCTGCGAATACATTAC